>DAOVXI010000167.1 GCA_030636245.1 Deltaproteobacteria bacterium | reverse complement strand
TAATTGCTTCAGAGGCCGAAACACAAGCCGAAATACAGTCTGGAAGTTTAATTTACGCCCTGACAACTGGAAGTTCTACCGCGTATGTGGCGGCACTTACGCCGACCCTTACAGTATTGACCACAGGCATGAGATTGTTTACAAAAATTCATGCGGCAAACACAACGACAACACCGACTATTAACCCCGATACCATTGGTGCAAAAACCATAAAGAGAATAGACGGTTCGGCCTTGGTAGTGGGCGACCTACCACTTAATCATTTTGCCGAATTACTTTATGACGGCACAGATATGCTTCTGCTTAATCCTGCCAGAACAAATAAGAAGGCTTTGTACAGGGATGTTAAAGCAACCACTACAGATGGCGGGGCTTCAGCAGCCGCTACTTGGAATATCCGAACCTTGAATACAGAAGAGTATGACGATATAGGTATTTCTTTATCGAGTAACCAGATCACCTTGCCAGCCGGAACTTATGAGATTACTGCTTCAGCCCCAGCTTATAGAGTTGATAGGCATCAACTGGCATTGTACAATGATACTGATTCTACCTATGATTTAGTAGGAACGGTCGGTGCTACCGAATGTGATGGCACAACTAATATTGTAATGTCACTCAGTCCCTTAAAGGGCAGAATAACTATCACAGCTTCTAAGGTTTTTGAATTGAGGCATTATACAGAGACTGCTATCAGTACAGGGCTAGGATTCGCTGCTGCGTCTGGACAAGATGAAATCTATGCCACATTAGAAATCGAAAAGGTAGCTTAATGAAAACACTCTCACTTCTACTGGCCTTATTTTTTATCGGCTGCGCTACGCCTCAGATGCGCTCTCCGCAGACGATAGATATTGCCGTCACCGTTCATCTCTATGAGTCCGAAGAGGCTCTTAATGAAGCGTATACGGAACAGGGCGGTGTATTCTCGTGGGACGGCAAGATGAAAAGGTTAAGGGGGTTCACAAATAAAGATGGTCTTCATTGTGTGAAGTGGGATTTCGAGATATGCGGACATGAGCTTTTTCATGTTCTTGAAAATACAGGCGAGTTAAAAGCTGATGGTAATTCTCACTTCAAACTGGAGAAACCTTAATGTCTGCCACCGCGCATCTTAGCGACCCATTCGTATGGCTTATAGTAAAACTTTTTGGAGCAATGACTTTTTTAGTCATGTCCTTCGGTGTTTACGAGCATCGACGCATCGATAAGTGTATGACTAAGGAGCAATGCAAGACTAACCGTGACTACCTTGAGGATGTACTTAATAAATTTCACGAAGGGCAAGCAGAGATACGCAAGGTTGTGACCGAGGGACAGGTGGAGACACGCAGGGTTGTAGCTGAAGGCCTCAAGGGTGTCCATGGTAGAGTTGACAAGGTCTTGCTAATAGCCTCACAGCGCAGGAAGGGTGATGAACATGATGAGACGACTGGGAAAAGTTAAGAAGATAGTCCTTCATTGCAGTGACTCTGAATGGGGTGACGCCGAGGTTATAGATAAATGGCACAAGGAGCGCGGCTTCGATTGTATCGGCTACCACTATGTTATCGTGGGGGGCAGGGTTGTTGGTGGGAAGTATCATGAGCCAACCGATGGATGGATTCAAAAAGGTCGCTCTATTGAATATGAAGGGGCGCATTGCCGGGGACATAACGGGGATAGCGTTGGTGTCTGTATTATTGGCAGGCGTCACTTTACTGGTAAGCAGTTTGAAGCTACGTTACTTTTTATAAATTCATTACTCGTAGAGTACGACCTCGGAGTGAATGCCCTTTACGGACATACCGAGTTAGACCCGAAGAAGACTTGTCCGAACTTAAAGATGGATTTCATAAGAAACCTCTTGACAAAATTAAGAGGTGAATAATTTAACAGGAGAATATTATGCCATTCCTTGCCGCATTACCATTAGCCATACAAGGCTTTGCAACTCTAGCCCCTATCGTCAAGGGCTTGCTTAAAAAGAATAGTACAGCAGAGACAGTCGTTGATGTTGTAGGTATGTTGTCTTCGACTGCTCGTAGTATTACTGGAGCAGGGACGGACGACGAAGCCCTTGAAGTTCTCAAGAGTGACCCCGCCAAACTCGCCGAATACAAAATGGCTGTCAATGACCATACTGCTAAGATGTATGAGAAAGAGACTGAGCGCATTGAGGTTGTTAGTAAGACCTATAGGGCGGAACTGGCGAGCAAGGATAGCTATGTCCGGCGCATGAGACCTACCTTTGGGTATGCTTTGATTTATTGCATGATAGTGATGTTCACTTCTGTCGCCGCTACGGCTATGATTGCAGGGGTGGACAAGGCTGTAAATCTGATAGAAGCTTACGCTAAGATGAAGTGGATATTTGTATCTGCCTTTGGTGCTATCAGTGTATATATTAATAACAGAACGAAAGAGAAGCTTGGAGGTCTAGGCCAGTTGGGTGCGCTTGGACGTTTAGGTAAGAAGTTTTTTAAATAATAAAAGGTACGGCGGGTAAATTTTAAGGAGGCACGGGATGGCAGATATTCTCATAATGGCGATAGATAAAACTCATGCCGACCCTACTATAAATGCCCAAAAGTGTTATAAGCGTGGAGACATTATTGAGGTGTTTGAGGACGGTAAGTTGCAAGACCCACCATCAACTACGCCCTTTGTATTGATACGAGTAGCAGGAGTTACGAAGGCTCAAGCAGATAAATATATAGAATCTACCGATACTCTGAGAAGAAAGTTTAAGCTGAGAGTCGATGATGTTCCTGACGCTATAAAACAGGAATTGACAACCAAGAGAGCCGTAACGGTGACATTAGCTCAGATAAAATCTTTTATTAGAAATAAAGTAACTGGACTTGATGAGGCTTAATGGCAACAATTATTCGATATATCAACCCTGCGTCTTCGGGGGGTGATGGTACAACCAATGCTCTTAGTGGAGCTAGTGCCGCCTATGCTTCTATGAATGTCTGGGAGTCATCGGAGAATACAGATTTAGTTTTTGATGGAGATATTCACGAAGTAAGGTGCGAAGGTACTGGAGATACAGGGGCGGCAGTAAACATATCAGGATGGACTACGGACGCAACGCATTATGTTTATATTGTCGTTCAATCAGCAAATAGGCACAGTGGAACTTGGAATACAGGAAAGTATTATTTAGAAGGGGCTTCGTCTGGTATTGGTAGATTAACGATATCATCCAAACATGTGCGTGCAGAAGGATTACAAGTAAGGAATACTCAAGGTTCTCCAACGGGCGCAACCTCAGCCATTAGGGTTTTATCGGCTACTGGCTCTGACATTAGGGTAGATGATTGCATAAAAAGAGATGGTAGATATACATTTAGAATTGATTCGGCAGCACTTGTTTATGTTATGAACAGTATGGCATATGGTAACACGGTCGGGGCTTATGTAACGGTTGACGGTTCGGCAGATTTAAAACTTTATAGTAGTGATGGAATAGGCATAGATTTTGGCATATACGCTTTTAGTGGAACGATAACAGCTAAGAATTGTTATGCAAAAGCAACTACCGCTTATGCTGTCAATACGGGGACATTAAATAAAACATCTTGTGCTTCATCTGATACGACAGGCTCGTCAACACCGATTGATTTAAGAAGTATAGCATATAGTACGTCACAATTTA
>DAOVXI010000010.1 GCA_030636245.1 Deltaproteobacteria bacterium | reverse complement strand
GAGCCAGGATCAAACTCTCCATTTGAATAAAAATGGAGATAACGATTTGACAAGTATAATATGTCTTGACTTGCTATTTAGTTTTCAAAGAGCAGAAAAAATGAAGGAGAAGGATCTCCTTCATGATAAAAAACTTTTCAATTTTCAGACTAACTTCTAAGGAATTTAACCCAGGTTATCAGTCAAAAAGGAACGTATCTACTGCAACTGCCCTGCTGTAGCTCCTTCTGCGGGCAGTAAAAAGCCGCTTCTTGCCGGCTCATTCTCACTCGATGTACCTGATGGATAATTCATACGAGCTAAGATTTATTATTGTGCACTATTACGGAGTTGGTGTCAAGCACTATTTCAATTAAATCGGCATTATTCTACTTTTATTTTTTTACCCTCTTTTTTAGCCCTATTTACCAGGGTTAATAGGTTTCTAGCCTTCTGATGGCCGGGGTTTATGCTAAGAATAGTAACTAATTCAAAGTGCGCCCGATCATATTGCCCCGTATAAAGATATGACAACGCCAGGTTATAGCGAGCACTGATATGGGCTGGATCAAGCTTAAGCACCTGCTCATACTCGTCTTTGGCTTTTTCGAATTGTCCCCTAGCTCCGTAGACAGAGCCCAGGCTGTTATGGGCCTCAGCGTAATCCGGGTCTGAGGCAATGGCGCTCCTAAAGTAACTTATCGCCCTATCCTCATCTCCCATGCTCTTGTAAATAAATCCAAGGTTATTCAATGCAATCGCGTAACGCGGGTCAACCAAAAGCGCTTTATTATAAAATTCCATGGCTTTTGAAAAATCATTCACACTCATGTAGGCATTGCCCAAATTATTATAGACTCGAGGAAGGCCCGGCAAAAGGTTTACGGCCCTTTCGTATCTGAGTATAGCTTCATCAACTCTACCGATCTTTAGAAGGAGGTTAGCCATATTAAAGTATGCATGTCCATAATCCGGATCAAGTTTTATTGCGATATCATAAGCCTTCATAGCGTCATCAAGGTTGGCACTTTTTGAATAAGCAACACCAAGATTATAATGTGCTCTCGGTTTGTCCATACTCTTGTAAACAACATCCTCCCAGAGGGTTATGCTGTCCTTCCACACAAGGTTTCTTTTATAGGTGGAGATGCCAAGCGGCACCGCCAGGACACAGGCAACTATAGCTGTTATGGCCGCGGCCTTGGTGATGTCACTAACAACACCGGATCTGAGCAGAACAAAACAAAACAAAGATGACAGCGCAATAAAGATCCCGATGCCTGGCATGTAGACTCTGTGCTCGAAGATAACATCACGAATGGGTATTACACTTGACTCCACAGAGATCGTGAGAAAGAAGTAGATCACACCGAAACCAAAGATGGTTATAAGCCCTGCTACCTGCCCCTTGAAACGGAAAGCAAGATAAAAGGCAAGAATAAAGAGTGATAAAAGAAAGACGAGAGATGCGAACACCTCTGGGACAAAAATTGATCCAAAGATCGGATAATGATAATCGAGGTTCTGGTTGACCGGCAGAAAGATAAGCCTGATATAAGTCATAAGGACACGGGACTGAGTTATAAGGTACTCACTCCTTGATATGGACTCTGTTTCCTGAGCCGCTTCCCTGAACTCTCCCAGCATCTCGTTAAGCGGCGTATTTGTATCTATAAGAGACACCGGTATTATAAGAGCCGTGGCAAGCATGGGCAAGATAAAAAACAACCGTCTTTTGATATCACCGAGGCTCCTGCCGAAAAACACAAGTTCATAAAGTATAAGCACAAAAGGAAGAGTAAAGCTTATCTCCTTTGTTTTCATGGCACATACCGCACTTATGACAGCCAACGCAAGAAGAAAAACACTTCTCCTGTTCGAAGCCCCAAGCCTTGCCTTAACATACAAGATCATAGCGAGTAAGTAAAAGAGCGTCGCAAGGGAGGCATACCTCTGAACGATATAAGTGACTGCCTGGGTCTGCAAAGGGTGCGCAATAAAAAGCACCGCACCACTAAAAGCTATGAGTATGCCGACTTCCGGACGCATGTTATATGACTTTAGCGCAGGGGTCCTAAAGATCAGTACGGTCAGCCACCAAACAAAAAAACCGTTTATGATATGTATGAGGATATTTACTAGATGGAAACCGAAAAGATCAAGCTTACTGATGCCGTAATTAATGGCGAAACTCAGGTCTCCAACATAACGGGCACCATCGGGCAGGAGGAAGTTGGATAGGTCCCGTATTTTATCGTTATCGACTATGGCCCTAATGTCGTCAAGCTGGAAGGGACTAGAAAATGTATTAGAGTAGATTACGAACGCAAGGAAAGATAGGAACGCGACCACGATCAAAGGTGCAAACCGTCCAGTAAGTACGCCACCAAATATCTTTATCTTATCACTAAAGTCACTATCACCCTCTTGTTCTGTCAAAGCATACCTTCACTTTCAAAATGTCAGGTCAAACTAAAGTAGGTGTCGAGCACTACTTCAATTAAATTAATATTATTCTACTTTTATTTTTTTACCCTCTTTTTTAGCCCTATTTACCAGGGTTAAGAGCTTTTTGGCCTCTCCGTGCGAGGGCTCCAATCTTAAGACCTTAATAAGTTCTTCCGCGCCTCTATCCATATCGCCTTTCCTTAGGTAGGAGACGCCAAGGTTGAACTGGGCCTTTACGTGCAGGGGATTATACTTTACGGCAAGGGCGAAGTTCTTGAGTCCCAGATCATACTGTTTTCTGCCGTCATATAAAGTTCCTATATTATTATAAGTATCGGCAAATGTCGGGTCTATCTTAAGCACTTCTCTATACACACTGAATGCCTCATCAATACGCCCCATGTTGCCGTATATAACACCCATGTTATTTAACGAATCTGTAAAATCAGGTGCTATCTCAAGAGCCTTCTTAAAGTACTCCAGTGCTTCATTATAGTTTTGACGCTGCGTGTATATAACACCAATGTTGTTATATATACGCTCGTACTTGGGTAGCAGTTTCTTTGCTATCGTGTAATGCTCCATAGCTGCATCGAGCCTTCCCGTCTCGACATAAATATTGCCAAGGTTGTAATGCGCATGGCCATACTTGGGTGAGAGCTTAACGGCGGTCTTGTACAAACCCTCGGCCTCTTGCTTCTCCCCGGTCGCCGCGAGTGCGACACCAAGGTTATAATAACCCCTGGCCTTTCTCGGACTCTTCTCTATAACGTCTCTCCATATAGTTATCTCGGTTTTCCATACTGCGTTTCTGGCCAATGTCGCGGCACCGAGCGGCACACTTAATACGACTACAAATAGAACGGCAAAAAGACCTATGGCCGGAAGTTTCACCTTATTCCTATCAAGCACACCATAGAGATAAAAGACCCCCGCGGTAAAGGTCAAGAAGAACCCGACCGAAGGAAGGTAAAGTCTGTGCTCGAACATAAGATCACGAATTGGTATGATACTCGACTCAACGCTTATGGTCATAAAGAACCACACCATACCGAATGAAGCGAGCAAAAGAAGCGGCGTACCGCGCTTACGCGATCTATAGAGCAGGTAGCATGAGCCGAAGAAAAGAACGGAGAGAAAAACAAAAGAAAGAAAAACCTCGGGGGCAAAGAAGTTCCTTGAGGTCACTATCTCATAATCAAGGTTCTGGTTAACCGGAACAAACATTAAACGTATGTACGTTACGATGACCCTAAACTGCGTAAAAAGATAATGACTCCTGCTTATGGCCTCCGTCTCTACCGAAGCCTCCTTAAGCTCACCCATAAGCTCTCCAATGGGCTTATCCATATTCACTAGACTTAAGGGAATTATAACTACCGTTGCGAGCATTGGGACGAGTGAAGGCAAAGCCGACTTGAGTCTCGCATGGTCAAGCTTAAAGAATGTGAACTCATAAAGCAGCACGACAAAGGGAAGCGTAAAACTTATCTCCTTTGTCTTCATCGCAAAGATCGCCGAGACAACCGCAAGCACAATAAAAATTATCTTCCTGTTCTTCGCTTCACTCAAGTGTCCCTTGACATAGAGCGCGATGCTGAGCACGTAGAACAACGTACACATTGATGCGTAACGCTGCACGATATAAGTAACGGACTGGGTCTGGATGGGGTGCACGACAAAGAACACCGCCACGATAAGCGGCAGGTAGAGCCTCACGACAGGGCTTATGTGAAGATCCTTCAAAGCAGGTGTGTTGAGCGTAAGACGCACAAGCCACCAGGCCGCCATGGCGCTTAAGGCATGAATGACCGTATTAACGATATGATAGCCGTAAACGGAAAGCTCTCCGAATGAGTAGTTAAGGGCAAAGCTCAGGGAGCCCAGGTCCCTTGGGCCGGTGGGAGGGAAAAAATTCATGGGATCCCTCATGGCCAGGTTATCTTTTATTATACGACCGTCATCGAGCTGAAAAGGACTTCCGAATGTATTCGAGTAAAAAATAAAAGCGAGAACGGTTAAGAGTGAAAGGACAAATAAAGGAGAAGAGATAAAGTCATAGACCCTGCCCTCCGCCACATCCACGGTAGCGGAAAGCTTCTTTGACTTCTCTTCTTTGCGGCTTCTTTTTCTTTGTTTTTTTGTCAGCTTTGCCATTGATGCGTTAACCGGGCCAAGGGCCCTTTAATAGATTACGACGCTACTACTTCTTCTCAATCTTAACTTTAACAAAATGTCTCTTGCCCCTTTGGGGCCAAAGGCCCTTTAATGATTAAAACATTTATTTCTTCTTCTCGACCCTAACCTTAACAAAATGTCTCTTGCCGCGCTGAATCAAATGTTCTTTCCCAAAAGAAAGCGACAACGCTTGCTTGGCATCGGCAACCTTCTCTCCGTCAACCTTGACCCCACCGCCTTTAATATCCCTTCTTGCCGCGGATGTGCTCTCCGACAAAGATGACTCGACCATTACATTCGGGAGCGGGACACTATCACCTTCGATATATATCACTTTAAGTTCTATGTCATCCGGAACTGCTTTTTTCTTAAAGAGCGAGTCAAAGTCCTCTTTTGCCTTTTCTGCTTCGTCTCTACTATGAAAACGCTCGGTTATCTCCAAAGCGAGCTCCACCTTCGCTTCCTTTGGGTGCACCTTGCCACTCTTTATATCACTTATCCTTACGGCGCTACCGCGGCTCAGGAGGTCATAGTAGCGGTGCATAAGGGTATCGCTTATGCTCATCACCTTGCCGAAGATCTCTTTTGGCGTATCGGTTATGCCAATGTAGTTATCGAGCGACTTGCTCATCTTCTGCACACCATCCGTTCCCTCAAGTATGGGCATCGTAAGCACGCATTGTGGCGGTTGCCCATACTCTTTTTGAAGGTTCCTTCCGACCAGAAGGTTAAATAGCTGATCCGTTCCCCCAAGCTCAACATCAGCCTTTAAGGCAACCGAGTCATAACCCTGAACTATCGGATACAGAAATTCATGCACAGCAATTGGACGCCCTCCCTTGTACCTTTTGCTGAAGTCGTCCCTTTCAAGCATCCTCGCGACGGTATGCTTCGCACTGATCTCTATTAAGTCGCTTGCGCTCATCTTATCCATCCACTCCGAGTTATAAACTATCTCGGTCTTGTCCTTATCCAGGACCTTGAAGACCTGCTCCTTGTAAGTCTCGGAGTTCTTCTCGATCTCTTTTCTTGTGAGAGGCTTACGGGTCTCATTCTTACCCGTGGGGTCGCCGATCAGAGCCGTGAAGTCGCCTATCAAAAGCAGGATGTGATGCCCAAGCTCCTGGAACTCCCGAAGCTTCTCGATCAAGACAGTATGACCTATATGAAGGTCCGGAGCCGTGGGGTCAAAGCCTGCCTTTACCCTGAGGGGCTTTCCTTCCTTCATGGATTTCTCAAGCCTTGAGGTAAACTCGCCCTCATCAATAACATCAACGGCACCGCGTTTTATAATATCAAGTTGTTCTTTCGCGCTTTTCATGGTTAATTAAATATACCTTAATTATTATCCGGCTCAAAGACCGTAAACTTGATCTTTTTTATTACCTTACCATCGACCCTTATCGTTATCTTATACTTCCCAAGCGGGTCACCTTCGTCAAAACCAAACTTTGAGTACAGCTCGCCGGTATCAGTCTCTGCTGAAAAGGTAAGAACATTGCTCTGGCCTGTGTCATCTATACTATTGCCACTCTGGCTCGTTATAACTTTCGGGGGTTCAGGGAATTTTATCTCAACAGCTACCGCAAAACTCTCATCCTCTTCGCCTCTTACGGTAAAGCCGAAAGCAAAACCCGTTTCCTTTAAGAGTTTCGGTATCTTAAGCGTCTCTTCCTTAACTAGATAAGCGCCTTTTACGCTCTTATCCATTATGCCGAACTTCACTTCATATTTGTTTTTCTTCAGAAACGATGCTTCTGCGACAAGTGAACTGGAAACAACCAAAGCAAGGACCAACATCGGAACTATAATCTTCTTAAACATACACCTGCCTCCTTAATTATCCTCCGGCTCAAAGACCGTAAACTCTACTTCTTTAATGACCCTTCCGTCTATCTTTATCGTTATCTTCCACTCGCCAAGAGGGTCACTATCGTCAAAAGTGAACATTGACGCCAGCCTGCCGGTCTCTGTCGATATGGAGTAAATGAAGTCCATTCCTCCGTTCAAGCTTTCAAGATCCATTACACCGTCTATGGTTGCCTTCTCTGGAGGGGAAGGCAACTCAAGTTTAACATCAACCTTAAAGTTCTCTTTTTCCTCACTCCAAACAATAAAGCCGAAGACAAATCCGGTCTCCCTCAGCAGTTTTGGTATGCGTAATGTTTCGCTAGTGATAACATTATCGGCCCCGTGACCCTCATCTATAATGCCAAACTTTATCTCATAGGTTTTATCCTTATAGATAGAGGCATCGCCTGAAGAGAACAGGAACAGGCACAGCAGGGTCGAAGTCATTACACTCAAAAATATTTTCTTTGTTATTTTCATAATGATCAAATATCAAGACAAAGCCGCTCAATGGAGCTTGCCTTGCCATCTTCAGTAACCTCAACAACAACACCCTGAAGCTGCGTCCGGCCGCCAGCGACCTCATACCTGATGGGCATCTTGGTCAAAAACTTTTTTATTATAATATCCTTATCAATGCCGATCACCGAATCAACAGGACCCGTCATGCCCGCGTCGGTCAGGTAGGCCGTGCCGCCTCCGAGCACTACTTCATCACTTGTCTGCACATGTGTATGTGAGCCTATGACAGCGCTAACACGACCGTCAAGGTGGTGACCCATCGCCTTCTTCTCGCTTGTTGCCTCAGCGTGAAAATCGACAAAGATGACCGGGGTCTCCTCCCTTATGTCTTTTAACAGCTTATCTATAGATCTAAAAGGGCAGTCTATCGTGTCCATAAAGACCCTGCCCGATATGTTTACAACGGCCGCCCTTACCCCGCTGCTCATAAGCGTAGTCACAATAACACCGCTGCCGGGGTCCTCGATTGGGTAGTTAGCCGGACGGAGAAGCCGTGGTGCCGTATCTATATAATCTATTATTTCTCGCTTATCCCATATGTGGTTGCCGCTTGTAACAACGTCAACGCCCAGGCCCAAGAGCTCATTAAATATGGCGGGCGTTATACCAAAGCCTCCGGCACTGTTCTCGCCGTTCACTATAATAAGGTCCGGGGCGTACTTTAAAGAAAGACCCGGAAGGGCCGCCTTTAGGGCGCTCCTCCCGGGCTTTCCTATAACATCACCCACATAAAGTATTGTCGTAGCCTTAGCCATTACCTACCTTGCGTAATCTACCGCTCTGGTTTCCCTTATGACGGTAACCTTTATCTGACCAGGGTATGTAAGCTCCTGCTCGACCTTCTTTGCTATGTCTTTCGAGAGTACGGTCGCCGAAGCATCATCGATAGAACCTCCCTCGACCATAACCCTTATCTCGCGGCCCGCCTGAAGCGCGTAGCTCTTATCAACACCCTTAAAGCTTGTCGCGATCCTCTCAAGATCCTCAAGCCTCTTTATGTATGTCTCAAACATCTCACGCCTTGCTCCCGGACGTGCCGCACTCAAAGTATCAGCGGCCTGAACGAGAACGGCATAGATGCTCTCCGGCTGAGGGTCGTGATGCTGGCCAATGGCCGCAAGTATCTTACCCCTCTCGCCATACTTCTTGGCAAGGTCTGCTCCGATCGTTGCGTGAGAGCCCTCGACCTCATGGTCAACGGCCTTGCCTATGTCATGGAGAAGCCCCGCGCGTCTGGCCTGCTTAACGTTGAGCCCCAACTCGGAGGCCATGATGCCGCAGATAAAGGCAACCTCCAGGGAGTGAGCATAAACGTTTTGCGCAAAGCTCGTACGGAACTTCAATTTACCCACAAGCTTCTGTATCTCCGGGTGTACGCCGTGAAGACCCACATCAAATATGGCTCTTTCGCCAGCCTCTACTATGGCCTTATTAACATCTTCCTCTACCTTGCCCACAACCTCTTCTATCCTCGTAGGGTGAATACGCCCGTCACTTACAAGCTTTTCTATGGCAAGACGCGCAACCTCACGACGAACAGGGTTATGTCCCGAGAGGATAACAGCCTCCGGTGTGTCGTCAATTATTATATCGATCCCGGTTATGGCCTCTATGGCACGAATGTTACGTCCCTCACGGCCTATTATGCGTCCCTTCATCTCATCGCTCGGAAGGTTAACTACCGAGACTGTCCTCTCTGCGACATAATCGCCGGCATAGCGCTGTATGGCAAGGCTCAATATATCCTTTGCCTTCTTCTCCGCCTCTGCCAGTGTTTCCTCCTCAAGTCTCTTCAGCATCTTCCCTGCGTCAAGCTTTGCCTCATCCTCCATGACTCTAAGGAGCATACCCTTCGCGGCTTCCCTGCTTAACTCGGCCACCTCGGAGAGCTTCTCTGTCTGCTCTATCACCAACCTATTAAGTTCCTGCTGTTTTTCCTCTATATGCTTCTCTGTTGATGCAACATGACGCTCTCTTCTCGTAAACTCGCTTTCTCGTTTTTCTATGGAGTCGAACTTCTTATCAAGATTTTCTTCTTTATGAAGAAGCCTCTTCTCAAGAGACTGGATCTCTTTACGCCTCTCCCCGCTCTCTTTCTCCAGCTCCTGCTTGCTTTGATAGAGCAAGTCCTTTGCCTGAAGATTTGCTTCCTTCTTTATGTTCTCAGCTTCTTTTTTAGCGGCATCCACGATGCTACCTGATGTTACGCCGGCTGCTTTTACTTTGTCTGCCTCTACCTTCTTACTGATCGCGAAGCCCACGGCAAAACCTACTATGAGAGCAACCGCGGCACTTACTAAAATTATGATCACCATTGATGATTCCATTATCCTTCTCCCCTTCCTATCTCAACACGCCGTCTTCCGAGCACCCCGGGGCCGAATTGGCCTTTTTTAAACGGATATAGCGTGTAATATTTATTCTTTACCAATACAACTTACGATAAAGCGTCTAGTGCCTTATCAAGCGGCTCTCGGTTATTATGACATCCACCGGCACGTCATGAGCTTCGGTCGGAACCTTCTCTTCAAGCTGAAACTCAAAGCAAAGCCCGATAACCAATGTGTCAACTCCTGACAGAACCTTGTCGTAATAACCCGCGCCAAAACCCAGTCTGCCACCGTTTTTGTCAAAAGCCACTCCGGGAATAACGAATAGATCTATAGAGACCGGGGTAACCTCTCTCACGCTCTCTCCGTTCTTATCAGTCCCGCTTGGCTCCAGGATACCGAAGGTACCCTTTATTAGTTCCTCTCTCTTTTCAACACTAAAAAAAACTAACTCTTCACTCTCACCCATCACCCTGGGATAACATACGCTCTTGCCCAGCTTCCGAGCCTCCTCAAAGATAAGATCGGTCATAACCTCTCCCCTTGTGCCTGAGTATATGGCAAGCGTCCCTGCGGCCTCGAACTCCTGGCTTGCAAGCAAAGCACTCTGAACCAACGCACTCAAGGAGGTAAGTTCTTCCTCTGTCATAAGAGACCTCTTCTTAAGCACTCTCTCTCTTAAGCGAGTCTTTTCTTCAGATACCGACATATTTTTTGGAAGCATGGATAGTGGCTCGTTCCAACAAAAAAGGAACGATTGAATGGAAAAGAAAGTAAAGCAGAACTGCGTTATGCTGACCCTTACACTAGAGCAAGGAGGCCGCCTGACCCCTTACAAGCCCTCTATTGGCATTACAAATGCACAGCTTGATAACTCAATGCCTGCTGCATTGGTAATACTCAGAATAAAGCTTTTTTTGATCAACATATTTAAGTTTTAACCCGCATTGACCGGCAAAATAAAACAGCCGGTGGTTTATGCATCTATAAAATGTCCGCCTATAAATAACAGCTCTTAGATAACAACCTGTGCCGTCTTGGCAAGACATCTAAAACCTGGGTACCTTAACCCGCCTGCAACTTTCTTTTCTTTTCCTTCGTTAAACCACTTCCCCCGCTTGTGCCGTGTCGGAGGTTTTTTTGAACCTGTAATTTACAGGTGGTAACCGGAATTAACCGCTTTCAACTTACCCTCATTGGGGCATAGTCGGCTACGGCCAGCGCCAGTCGCCTATTTTTAGTTATTGGTTCTAAAAATCACGACCGATCACAAACACCGCAGGGAAAAAATCCTTAGGTTGCCATTCTCCTCTCTATAAGTCTGGTCAACTCTTCCGATCTTTCCTCTACATCTTCTAAAAGTTTTCTAGTCTTAATAAGCTCATCTGTAACGTTCAAAGCCACCAAAAGAGCCATATCCAACGTGCCTACCGCTTTGGTTTTCTCCTTTACCTCCGAAATTTTTTTTAAAAGTTCGTTTTCGACTTCACGTACATACTCTTCGCTCTCACCGCTTTTTATCGAGAGTCGTCTTCCGAGTATTGTAAGTTCCATCGAATCATTCAAGGTCTTTTCCTCAGCTAATCAGGCCATCGATCCTTTGAAGGAGTCCATCGACCTTTTTCTTTACGGCCTGTTTTTCCTTACCATAGCCGCTTACCTGTTGCTTAAGATCCTTTATCTCAACCAGCGCTTCTTCTAGGCTTTTTCTAAGCTCCGCATTCTCCCGTGCCATAGGTTTGGCACTGTCGCAAAGCTCTGCTACAAGAAATGACAGCTCCGTAAAGGCCTTAAGCTCCATAATTTACCTATTCCTGTCCTTTTTTACTACATTCATATTACGTTTTTCCTGTTAAATTGTCAAGGGTTATGGCGAGTTACAGACCTGACACAAAAAAAGCGCGGTCATTTTGACCACGCTTTTTAAATAGTTATTTATGGTTGTAGTTTCGCTTAATACGCGTAAAGGTTTCCGTATGGCCTCGCGCTAACCGGCAAAAGCTTTTTAAAGGGCTTACTCATGACATCTTCGATATCAAGATCCAGATCCTTGCAGTACTCCTCCAAATAACCCCTGAGTTGCTTCATATCCTTCTCATCAGGGTCGAGTATGCCGACCTCTTTGCCCACATTCTCGGGATCGACCTCACCACGGATATATATCACACCGCCGTGCATGCCTGTTCCCAGATAGTCACCGACAATGGCCTCGCCATTTTTGGCATTAAGCCCCAGCAAAATAAGAACCCCTCCGGCCATGTACTCACCGAAGAAATCCCCGGCTTTGCCGCCGCTTATTATAACAGGGCTCAGCTTACCGTGGCCCTTCATATGAATACCTATGCGGTATCCGACATTGCCGCGCACAAAAAGGCGTCCGCCCCTCATACCATAACCAAGAACGTCTCCGGCGTTACCCTCAACGATGACCTTTCCCGAGTTCATGGTGTTGCAGATATTGTCCTGAGCGTTACTGTTGACACGAATGGTCGGCCCATCCATAAAAGCTGCCATATCGTTACCGGGTACACCGTTTATGGTGATGCTCACGCCCTTGCCCTTTATGCCGTCGCCGATAAAGTACTGACCGTTGACGTTATCAAGGACGATATCCTTCTCGCCTCCCTTAACGGCCTCGCGTACCTTTTCGTTCAGCTCTTTATAGTAAACACCTTTTGCTTCAATCTTCATTTTCTACTGTTTCTCCTAAATCTATCTTTTCTCTTATACGGCTCGTCGCCTTCAAGCCTATATTGTTTGAGTTATTACCTTAAGTCCGCCTCAAAATCGACTTTACCTCTTTATTCTACTGCCTATCTGCCGGCTGGTTTTACCCCAAGCATATCGAGTGTGGCGCTATCGAGCCCCACTCCACGGAGCCTCTCGCGGCTACCCCTAAGGCTCTCTATCGAGTTAACGCCCAGTGCGCCGAGTATCTCCATAAGCTCATGGTTCCATGCGCGGATAAGGTTCATAAGCCTCTGCCCATAAACCTCAGGGTCGAGCCTTGCCGTAAGCTCCGGCCTTTGCGTGGTAATGCCCCATGAGCAGTTACCCGTGTAGCACTTTCCGCAAACAGTACAGCCCATTGTCATAAGAGCGGTCGTTCCTATGGCGCATGCGTCGGCTCCCAAGGCTATTGCCTTGGCCGCGTCCCCTGCGCTCCTTATTCCTCCGGCCGCCACAATGCTCGCTTCATTCCTTATGCCTTCTTCTCTTAGACGGTCGTCCACGGCCGCCACGGCATGCTCAATGGGTATTCCCATATGATCGCGTATCACGGTAGGAGCAGCTCCTGTGCCGCCCCTAAAACCGTCAAGGTATATTATATCGGCTCCAGCTCTAGCAATACCCGAGGCAATAGCCGCTACGTTATGCACCGTTGCTATCTTTACGGAGATAGGTTTTTTATACTCTGTTGCTTCTTTCAGCGCATATATAAGCTGCCTTAGATCCTCGATCGAGTAGATGTCGTGCTGCGGCGCAGGAGAAAGAGCATCCGTGCCGATAGGTATCATCCTGGTCTTGGCTACCTGCAGGGGTATTTTTTCACCCGGAAGATGACCGCCTATGCCGGGCTTTGCGCCCTGACCGATCTTTATCTCAACAGCAACACCCGCGTTCAAGTACTCGGGGTTTACACCGAAACGGCCTGATGCGACCTGCACCATAACGTTAGTCTTGTAAGGGTATAGATCCTCATGAAGCCCGCCCTCACCTGTGTTCATGACAATACCGCACTCCTTCGCGGCCATAGCCAGAACCTTCTGCGCATTCAAACTGATGGAGCCGAAGCTCATCGGTGAGAACATGAATGGAGATCTGAGCTCTATCTGAGGGGTCATCTTTGTCTTAAGCTTAAGCTTGCCCTTCTTATCACGCTTTATATCCAACCTGCTCGGCTTCTTACCGAGGAATGTCCTAAGCTCCATTGGTTCACGAAGCGGATCAATGGAAGGGTTCGTTACCTGACAAGCGTCAAGAAGAAGGTTATCGAAGAGCACGGGGTAATCAAGATCACAGCCCATGCCGGTTAGCGGTATACCGCCGGTTTCGGCCTGCTTCTTTATGTTCTTTATATGCTGGAAGCTCCAGTTGTGGTTACGCTTATAAAAGGTCGGGTTATCGACAATGTCTATCGCTTCAACAGGACAGTAGTGATAGCACCTTAAGCACTTCACACACTTGTTGGTATCGATATTAACTTTATCTCCACCCCATGAATAAACGCCCCAGCCGCAGTTCTGTATGCAGCGCTTGCAACGTATGCACTTATTCGTGTCTATCTTCGCTATGTATTCTGTTAGCGCCTGACTTTTAAACATCCTTAAAACTCCTCCTTATGCCAACAACTCACTTATCAAATTCTACTATGACCGGTTCGCCTGCCTTTGGTGACCAAACATGCTCCGGTTCCGCGCATATCTCACGAATGGCGCTTTCCTCACTTGCCATATAGACCATGTCGTCCTTTGTGGCGGCGACAAGAGGCCTTAACTTTATACGATCGTTGATCCCGACAAGTCCGTTCTTATGACCGAAAAGAAGCGAAAATGGACCGTTCAAGAGTGCGCTTCCGTAAGCCATCCTTATGGCCGTATACACTTCACGGTCACCCTCGTCCATCTTGTCTATGTCCTTCCAGAAAGGCGCGGCAAGGGCACTGCAAGCTGTTTCTATATCAAGGCCATGCTTTCTTAGAAGAAGATCAAAGAGATAGGCAACCACCTCTGTGTCGGTAAGCAGAGTTAGCTTGTAACCGAACATCTCAAGGTAGCGCTTGTTTATTCCGTATGAACTTATCTCGCCGTTGTGTACTATACTCCAGTCAAGAAGCGTGAAGGGATGCGCCCCTCCCCACCATCCGGGAGTGTTTGTCGGGAAACGTGTGTGCCCGGTCCATGTAAAGCCTTCGTACTCTTCAAGTTTGAAAAAATCCGCTATCTCGGCGGGATTACCCACGCCTTTGAAGGCACCCATGTTCTTACCTGATGAGAATATATATGCACCCTCGACCTCACTGTTTATCTGCATGATGGTCTTAACCACAAAGTCCTCTTCGCTCAGGTCGGCCCTTACCTTATCCTTCTTAGGCTTAACAAAGTAGCGCATAAGGAGCGGACTTACCGTTATCTCTTTAACAGGGGCCGTGGGCATCTCCTCGATCTTCTCGATCTCGTAATTCGCCTTTAAAAGCTCTTCGGCTTCCATCCTGCTAGAGGAATAATCGTACATGACATGAAAGGCGTAATGTTCGGGAAGCTCCGGATAGATCCCGTAAGCCGCGTATCCCGCTCCAAGCCCGTTACCCCTGTCGTTCATAAGGGATAAGGATTTCTTAATGTGGCTTCCGTCCAAACGGTTCTTCTTTTTACTTATAAGCCCCGTTAATCCACAGCCTGCTATGTCTTTTTGATAATCGTGATTCACGTTACTTTAGGCTCCTTTGTCTTCGCTTGCCGCTTCCTTGCTCTTCTTATATATCTCGTAAAGCTTCACAAACTCTTCTTTTCCCGATGCCGCCGGCTCCGGCAGGTTAAGTTTTTTCCTCGCTGGCATGGCCGGCTCTCCGAGTCGCCCTGTCTTAGCGAACATCTCCCAGCCTCTTTTTACCTGCGGCGGGTTCAAACCCTTTTTTGTAGCCAGCATACGCATCGCTGTCATTGCATTCTCGAAACCATAGTGCTGGTAGCATATCTCAAGACAGTGATGACACTCAAGGCACTGCCAGATGGACTTGTGCTCAAGCCATTTTTCATGCTCGCCCTGCAGGATGTCTCCTATAACAGCCCTCGGATCATAGCCCTCTATGTGAAGGCTTGACGGACACAGGTCATAGCAAGCACCGCAGCCAAGGCACTTTTGCAAAAGATCAAAATTTAATGTTTTATCTAATCCCATATTTTTTTAAACCTAAAAATTTTATTACTCATCCTGTTTTCAAAAACTTTAACGATCGCTCGAACCCAAAGCAATGGCCCGGAGAACCCTAAAAGAATGTACCCATGGAGCTAAGCTCGTCGTGAAGCTCTTCTTTATGATCACGCTTACACTCCATATGGTGCCACTTTTCCATAAATGGAGTTATGTCCACCCTGTGAGAGGTCAGTCCAAGATCTTCAACCGAATAGCCCATGCCAAGCCCTATTAGGTCTGTTATATAGAATACCGGCACGTTGTACTTCTCACCGTTACGTTCCATAAGGAACTGATTGTTGTCGAACTGCAGGAAGCACGAAGGGCAACAGAGCACCATGGCATCCGCCTTTAAACTCTTAAGCTCTCTTAGCTTGACCCTTGCCATGTCCATGGCCGTATCATGCTGATCGACCCTGTCAAGACCCTGACCGCAGCAGGTAAGCTTTGTCATATACTGCATGCTTTCGGCACCAAGAGCGTTATTTACGAGGTTATCGAACTTCTTCGGATCCAACGGATCATCATTCCTAAGGGCATGCGAGGGGCGCATCATATGACACCCATAATGTATTGCAAAACGCATGCCTCTAAAGTTCTTCTTAAGCGCGTTCTTTATCTTTAAGATACCTACATCGTCGTGCAAGAAAGGCACAAGGTGTTGTAGCTTGTTCTTGCCCTTGAACTCCTTACCGATCTCTTTAAGATAGCCGTTCACCTCTTCACGCTTGGCGACATTGCTCTTAAGGTCGCTACTGACGGTTGCGAGGTTGGAGACACAACCGGTACACGGGCTTACTACGTTCACATCCAACTCATCGGCAAGCGCAACATTCCTTGCGGCCGTAAGTGTCCACATTCCGTGGTCCACGTTGTTTACGAGCGACTTCTCCGGGCAGCAGGTAAAGCCGTCCACATCCCTATACGGAAGCTCCAAAGCATCCATAACGGTCCTTACGGACTTTTCAAGAAATGGGAAACGTGCCGGGATAGTACAGCCCCAGAACATAGCAAACTCTTTCATTTTGTAATAATGAACCTTTCAGATACGCCCCAAGTTTATGTTTACCGCAATGAGACCAAAGGCCTTGATATACATCAAGGCCTTTGACTCAAACTTAAGGCATTTAAAAAATTGTCATGTGCAAATTCTCTTGAACCGCAGATGAGACGACAGGAAAACTGCCGAAAAAAACTAACTTTCTACCTTTGAAAAACTAAGTCCTGCTTAGGCAGGCACACATGCGTCTGTCGGACATACCTCAGCACACTTTGGTGTATCGAAGTATCCCTCGCAGTCTATACATTTATTGCCATCGATTAAATAGATCGGATCGCCCTCTGTTATAGCGTCAACCGGACACTCCGGTTCGCAAACTCCACATGCTACGCAATCTTCAGTTATTTTTGTTGCCATCAGCTTACCTTCCTTTCTGGTAATTTTTGTATACAGTATACACTATAATATATCATACACAAAAAGAACTCAAGTGTTTTTTTATTTTTTTTAAAGAATCAAAAGACCTTACTGCCAGGACATTTGAATGGGAAATGCCCTAAAGGTATTATATCTTAGGCCGTATTTCACAGAAAAGCCTATGTAAACGCTACTAATTCTTGCATAATAGACCAAATCCTTATGGGCCAATAACCTTAAATAATAACGATACCTCAAGAGATATCTTGGATTATTCTTTGATGTTCAATGCCAAAAGCTTCAGATCGGTCATCTCTTCTATGGCGTACTTAACGCCTTCCCTTCCAAAACCACTCTGCTTGACCCCTCCGTAAGGCATGTTATCGACCCTGAAGGTCGGAACGTCGCCGGCGATAATACCGCCGGCCTCTATGTTCTCATAGGCATAAAAAACATTATTTATATCATTTGAGAAAACCCCTGCCTGAAGACCAAAGTTACTGTCATTCACAGTTGCCACCGCATCCTTAAAGTCTTTGAACTTCTCAAGAACGACTATCGGCGCAAAGGCCTCCTCCCTGCAGACATCCATCTTCGGCACCGTCCCTGTCAAGATGGTCGGCAAAAGTATGTTTCCCTCTACCTTTCCGCCCGTTAGGAGTGTTGCGCCGCCCTTTTTAGCCTCAGCTATCATATTGAGCGTAGCCTCAATAGAGCCCTTGTCTATCATCGGCCCTATCTGTGTTTTCTCATCCTTGGGGTCTCCCGATATAAGCGCCTCTGTTTTTTCCTTAAGTAACTTTGAGAACTCATCAAATATATCCTCATGTGCGTATATACGCTGAACCGAGATACATACCTGCCCCGCAAACGCAAAAGCACCGAGAACACACCTGCTTGCGGCAAACTCAAGCTCCGTGTCCTTATCCACTATAACGCCGGCGTTGCCGCCAAGCTCAAGCGTGACACCCTTCTCCGGGATCTCCCTTTTGAGGTTCCAACCAACCGCAGCACTTCCGGTAAAGCTGACCTTCCTGACCCTTTCATCCTTTGTCGCTTCCCCTGCGACACTCCCCTTGCTTACAACTATATTCAATAGCCCCGGGGGCCACCCGGCCTCACACGCGGCCTCGCCCAAGAGTATGGAGGTTAAGGGTGTGGCAGAGGCAGGTTTTATAATGATAGGACATCCCGCGGCAATGGCGGGAGCCACCTTGTGACACACAAGGTTCAGTGGAAAGTTAAATGGAGCGATGCCGAGAACTACTCCCACGGGAAAACGCCTGACAATGCCGCTACGGCCTTCAGCTCCGGCCATAACATCAAGAGGGAGAAGCTCACCTGTTATACGTGTGGCTTCCTCTGAGGCAATGAGTACCGTGTTTATAGACCGAGCCACCTCACGACGAGCATCATTTATGGGCTTGCCCGCCTCCATTGAGATAGTACGGGCGAACTCCTCACTTCTACTCTCCATAACACGCATAAGAGAGCGTAAAAGCTCGGCCCTTTTGTATGAAGGCATTTTTCTAAAGCTCAAAAATGCACTGTGGCTTGAAGTGATAGCGTCTTCGAACTGCTTAGCGGTGCAAAGCGTAACGGTTCCCACAAGGGTACCGTCATAGGGGCTTCTAACCTCCAGCTCGCCACCCTCGCCCTCAACCCATTTGCCGTCTATAAGATTCTTCTTATGCTCGCTCATTGTGCTTCTCCTTAAGATATATTATATAAAAAATATCAAAAACAATATAGCACGTCAAACAATTTTCCATACAAAGTATGATATGATCATCACTTCACAAAGAAGGAGGAGAACACCATAGCAAAATTATACGGAAATACATCGGGGCTTAAATCAACTCATACAAAACG
>DAOVXI010000055.1 GCA_030636245.1 Deltaproteobacteria bacterium | reverse complement strand
CATTGGAGCTCGACAACTGGCCATGGCGACTAAGGATCTATGTCCTGAAACGATTCGTTATTGTTAAAGACGGGGTTCCTGTAAAGTTTGGCAGAAAGGTGCCGAAGAAACCGATAGAAATGTTGAAAGTACTGATCTCACTAGGTGCCAAGGATATCCCTGAGAGCAAGATATCGGATATCTTATGGCCGGAGGCTGATGGCGATGCGGCTTACGCCGCATTTACAACAACATTAAAGCGCCTTAGACAGATCTTAGACGTTGATGATGCCATCCTACTAAGCAATGGTTCTCTCACCCTTAATCCACGCTATTGCTGGGTAGATGCTTGGTTGTTTGAACACTTGGCCAATAAGGTCGCAAAAATAACAGCCTTGACCGATAATATGGATTACCCTGTCGACGATATCTCTGAAAAAATAATCAATTTATTTGATAAAGATTTCAGCACAAAACTCGATGATGATCCATATATGCTGTTTTTTTATGACCGCATTAGAATTAACTTTATTCGTTGTATAGTTACACTTGGAGCATATTGGGAAAAAAGCGGAGAAATTGAAAAGGCTATAGAATGCCATACAAATGCAATCGAAGTAGAAAATCTTTCTGAAATTTTATATCAAAAACTCATGGTATACCTACACAATAAAGGCAACATTAATGAAGTAACCGCTCTATATAAGCGATTAACTCATTTATGCAATAAATTTTTGCACACAGGCCCATCACCTGATACAACAAAAATTTACGAAAACCTTCTTGATTAGCGCATCTGGGCTAATACACTAAAATCCTAGTTATTTCTAATAATTCCATCTTTTAACAGTAACTTTTTTCTACTTGACCTCAATTTGTTAGTAATTTGTTACCTCCCTCTTGCCATAATTATCTTGAGACATTAAAACATTAGAGGAGGGGCATTTACAATGAAGATTACAGACGTGAAGGTAATACTAGTATCAAACGATGAGAAACTCAAGGCATTTGTATCAATCATTATTGATAACTGCTTTGGTATCAGAGACATCAAGGTTATCTCAGGCAACACCGGACTTTTTGTTGCTATGCCGGCAAAAAAAATGAAGGATGGTTCGTATAGCGATGTAGCTCACCCGATCGACAAAGCCACAAGGCAGATGGTCGATGATCATATCCTTGTCGAGTACAATAAGGCTTGGAGCAGTAAGAAAAAAGCCGAGGACAGTGTTGAGGTCAGTTCTCATGATAATATCGTAAGTCCCTCGACACTTGTAAACGCATAGCTCAAATCTAAAGAAGGAGAAGGCACCTTTGTAAGTTTTGAGTTTGCAGAGCCGACAAATGGGGAGGAGGTAGATAGTGTCGACAATAAAGATTTTTATCACCGATGATCATCCAATTATTAGGAACGGTCTGAAAAAGATGTTTTCAAAGGATCCGCGTTACAAGGTCGTGGGTGAGGCGAAAGATGGCAAGGAAGCACTTGAGGGTATTGATAAAAACAAGCCGGATATTATTATCATGGATATCAGTATGCCGGAGATGGACGGCATAGTTGCCACTAAGCGGATAATAAAGACTTATCCCGATACGAAAGTAATAATACTTTCCATGCACCAGGAGCAGCAATATGCAATAGATGCCTTCCGGGCCGGGGCCCAAGGCTATGTACTAAAGGGTTCCGCAGTCACCGAGCTCATGGATTCGATAGAAAAGGTGTCTAACGGCAGTAGGTACGCAAGCCCGATTGTTGCCAACGGGCTTATAAACGGTATAATTGACATGATCCAGGGTGAGATGCCCATGGACCCCTTCAACTCACTAACATCACGTGAGAAAGAGGTGTTGAAACTTGTTGCAAAAAGTATAAAAAACAAGGAGATAGCCGAAGAACTCTTTATCTCGGTCCATACGGTAAAGACTCATAGGGCCAACATTATGAAAAAGCTTAATCTCCACGACACAGCCGGGCTAGTGAAAATCGCCATCCGTAGAGGCCTTATTGAAAACTGATCGAACAATCCCTGTCTCTTTTAAACATTACCCATCAAAACGGCATGTTGCGCATACAACAAAGACCTTCGGGTTATCGATTCAATGGTTGCAGAGCATTATAACCTGTTGTTTTATTTAATAGATTTACCGTGGCAGCCAAGCACAAAAAATCAAGGGGCTACGACCGTAGCCGTAACCCCTTGATTAAGTTGGTAGCGGGGACAAGATTTGAACTTGCGACCTTCGGGTTATGAGTGGGTTTTGGGCCAAAAACGTAACTACCTGATTTTATAGCTGGTTTCCCTTTTATTCACTAAAATCAGACCGTTACAAGCTTTACATTGTTTACATTGAGTCCAGTATTTTACATCTAGTACGTTCTTTTACGTCACAATTACGCCACAGTGTGAAATCATCGAGAATTCCAAATTTCAACATACTACCTGGGCCGAGTTAATCAAAAGAGAAGTAGATTATTTTAAATACTGTTTATATTATAGCTAATAAAGATAAAATACTCGCTTGACTTGAGATGAAGAGATTTTTCTGTTATACTTATAAAAGTATCGCAAGATACCTTTAATACCACATATTAATAGCTGGCAAACCCTGGGAAACCGGACGACGCAAAGCTACCTGCCCAAAGCTAATCTTAGCTGGGTCGAGGGGCCGACTAATAAAATAGAAGGAGACCCAAGACCATGCTAAGAAGCATCAAAGGCATTTTCATGCCTACCTTTATTCTTACTGTCGTTATCGCTTTCGGGTTTACACTCACCGAGACGGAAGCAGCAGAGCCTCAAAAAAAATGGAGCACCAAAATTCAGGTTGAGGTAGATGGCAAGTATAACACCAACGTTTTTCTCCTAAAGTCCTCCAAAAAAAACGATGTAGACAGCCCAACTACTGCCGAGGAGATAAGCGGGCGCTATAACGACATGGAGAGCAGTAGTGATATTGTTATAAAAGCCCAACTTAAACTTTCGGCTTCGGGACCAAGTCCTTTCGGCAAAAAAGCCAAGCTTGGTGTCAATATCGAACCACGCTATTACCTTCAGAATACAGCCGCCAGCTATGTTAAGTTAAATTTTAACGCACAACAAGATACAGGCAACAAGGGATTGCTCAAACTTAACCTCGAGTTCGTGCCGAGCCGCTTTAAAAAGAACTACCTGACCGACACTCTCACCACGGCAAATGTAGCGGATGATGAACGTGTATATGATGCCGGCGTTACTACGGATACGGAAGTTTCCCTTGTCTACGCAAGAAAACTCAGCAAAGACCTTGATTTTGAAGCAGGCTTCGGCCTTACTGACCGCAACTACGACTCTCCCTTCACCGGCAGAGACAGAAGCGGATGGTTCATACCAATAAAGCTGACATATGACTTAAAGAAGAACATGGCTCTGGGGTTGAACTACACATACAGTAATATAGACAACGATGTCCATAGCGAAGTTATAATACTTGACGAAACCCTTTACGGGATTGACATTAACGGCAACACCTCGATAGACCCTGACTCAAGGGTTATTGCAAATATAGACCGCTCCTTTACATCAAACGAGATAGGCGTTTTTACGAAGATCAAGATGGCAAACAACGCCAAGCTAAAACTCGCCTATGATCTAAGGTTCCGTTCATATTCTTCTGCCGAACTTTATGACGAATCACACAACAACAGAGATGATACCCGACATAAATTGTCAGCCCTACTGAGCTTAGGTTCAGTTAACTTTGGCATAGAACGAACAACCCAAAACTCTAACAAAGGAACGGACGCAACCGGCTCTGAAGAAACAAGCTACGCACGTACAATACTATCAATCAACTACGGATACAGGTTCTAATGACTAACTCTATAAAAACAGATAAACCAAAAAGGATTCTCTTTAGCGGCTACGCCCCTGTTCACTTTCTTTGCTTTCTCCCCATCTACGAGTTGCTAAAGAATGACCCGCGCGTTGAGGTCTGGCTCTCCGGTGGTTTCCGCAACAAAGACAAGGACGAGACAACCTTTAACATCGAAGGTTTCTATGACCCCTACCCCGTGGATAAAGACCGCGTTATTCCGATAGAACAGGCAAGGGAGGAAGACTTCGACGTTTTGGTCTGCGCACATTTATCAGACACCCTTTTCCCGCGTTCTGCCAAGAAAACGGTACAAATATTTCACGGTGTGTCTTTTAAGAACCTGGCCGTAAGGGAAAAGGCTCTCCGTTTCGACGTCCTGTGTCTGCCCGGTCCATACCATGCAGAACTCTTTCGCTCTCAAGGGTTCATACGCAAGGGTGGCTCCGAGTGCCTATTGACCGGCTTTGCCAAAACAGACGCACTTATTAATGAAACGCTGGATAGGAACGAGCTTCTAAGAGGACTGGATGTAGACCCTGCCCTTCCCACCCTTCTTTTCGCACCAACTGGAGACAAGCACAATGCGCTTGAATCAATGGGCGAAAAACTTATAAGCTCTATTAGCGATGCCGGTAAATGGAACCTGCTCATAAAACCGCATGATCACCCTAAAAATGTAATAAACTGGTTTGAACGTCTTAAACCTTTTGAAAACGAAAGGGTTAAGGTCGTAAGAGACCTAAACGTTATCCCATACCTCCACGCGGCGGACCTTCTTATAACCGATGCATCCTCAGTATCTGTTGAGTACACGCTCATGGACCGTCCTATTATTTTCCTTGAGATACCTAAGCTTATGGCAAAGATAACCAAACGTGCCGAAGCGTTAGACCTTGACTCGCGCAGAATAGGAACCATAATAGATAAGAAAGCTGATATCGTGGAAACGATTACGGAGAGCCTTGCTCAAAAGGAGCAAAGGAGCGAACTTAGGCGTGAAGTGGCCAGCCAGGTCTTCTATAAACCCGGCGGTGCGAGCGATAGGATTAAAGGAGTCATACTTCACGCGGCCGAAATAGAGAAAGAGCTTCCAGACGACGTTAAGGTTCTTTTACCAGAATAACTAACCAGGAGACACTTTACATTGGCCACCTTGTGGACACGCGAAAAAAGCCTACATTCCTTTAATACGATACGCCGCTTTGGAAAAGCTCACACAAAGTACCTTGCCATTGGCACCTTATCGGCCGTAGCAGTGGTTGCTTTCCGCCTGCTTATGCCCTGGCCTCTACGATGGGTTATGGAGGTTATTTTTAAAACTACACCAGAGGCAGATATCAGCTTTCTGGCTTTTCTCCCAAGCACCGGCAGCATAGTACTCTGGCTTGCCGTCCTTTACATCTTGTTATCCCTTTGTACCGGGCTAAGCGAGATGGTGCTTAGGATAAACATGAAGAGGTTCTCCGTACAGACCGCTCACGACCTTAGAAGCTCGGCTGCAAGAAGCGTCCTTAGCTCGCAGTCCGGAAAAAATAATACAAAAAGCGGCGACATAATTGCCCGTATTATAGGCGACAGTGCCCGCATCAGTACCGGACTGAACGGGATACTCGTACACCTTTCACAGAACTCTCTTTTATACATAGGCATATGCGTCGTATTCCTCTACCTTGCGCCGATGCTCGGACTCTTTTTTCTCGTAGGAGGCCTTATCTCGATCTGGATAGGCTTTAAAACACTAGAGCCTGTAGCAGAGACAGCAGGCAAGCAACGTGCCAAAGAAGGAGCCCTTGCTGCTTCCATGCAGCAAGCACTTAGCACATATGAAAGCCAAGCAGAACTGGATGAAGCAGACCGATCAAGTGCAAAGGCCGATGTTAAAACAACAAAACTTATAACCATTTCTTCACTTAAAGTATACATGGTGCTAGCCCTGACCGTTGGAGCGGGACTTTGGTACGGAGCCGGACAAATTGAAGCGGGCAGACTTGATCCGGGGGTTCTCTTTCTCTTTATAATATATGCGATGACTGTCCACAGGCGTATCGTTCAGGTTGGACGCCAGATAGCGCGCAGCGGAAAGGTGCTCGCAAACGCAGACAGGATAGGCACGTTACTGGACCAGGGGGTTGAAGAATCTACCGGAGGTGTTACCCTCTCTCCCCTATCAGCAGAACTCAGAATAGAGGACGTAAAGCTACCCCCCTATGAAGGACGGAAAAGATGGCCTAGACTTAAAACAACGAACCTTGTAATAAAAGCCGGTGATCACGTAGCTATCATTGGCGGTCCTGGTGACGGCAAATCGAACCTTCTTAGATTAATAGCCGGCAGAGAAAAAGACTTAAACGGCACCGTTACATGGGACGGTATAGATATTACAAAAGCAAACGGTTCTCTTTATACTGAGTGTACCTATACACCTCAGGAGGCAGTCTTTACGCCAATCCGCGTTTGGCAACTCCTAGGACTTTCCGGCCCGGATAAATTAAGCCCGGACCAAGAAAAGATCCTTAAGGATACAGGCATAATGAAAGTCATAACCTCCTTGCCAAAGGGGCTTAATACGAAGATAGGTTCTTCGGAGCTTTCAAGGTATGAGGCAATGACCCTTAAGCTCGGCTCCGTACTTCTTAAAAGAACATCCATGTATGTACTGGACTCAGCGCTTGAGGGCTTAACAAACAAGGCTGCAAAAAAGAGGCTAATAAGCTTACTAGAACTTAGTGCAGAACGCACACTTGTAATCGGCATGTCGCGCGCCTTGGCATTAAACAGCTTTGACCATGTTATTGTTATGCGAAGAGGTAAGGTACGCTTTAACGGCAGCCCTAAAGAATATTACGAATGGAAATTGCATAAAAGTAAAATTAAGGAGAGTAAGACAACATAATGAAGGCACTTATCTTGGCAGCAGGCAGAGGAAGCCGTCTTGGTTCCGCAGACGAAGGACTACATAAATGTCTTTTAGAGGTCGGTCGAAGACCTATCATAGAGCATCAACTCAAAGCCCTAGCAGAAACAGGGATCGGACCCGTTGGTATGGTCGTAGGCTACTCAAGCGAAGAAGTACGCGAACGGGTCGGCTTAAGAGCCGACTTCATACCCAACCCGAGCTGGGCATCAACCAACAGTATATACTCCTTTAGCCTGGCAAGGGACTGGATAAAAGGGGACCTTATAATACTCAACTGTGACACCATCTTCCACCCCAAGATACTAGAGCGGCTTGCAGCAACAGAAGGCGATGCGATCGCATACGACTCTAACTCGGGCCAAGGCCGTGAACACATGAAGGTCAACGTCGAAAGCAATCGACTATTAGAAATGAGCAAAGAGTTAAACCCTGAGCTTGTTACAGGAGAAAATGTAGGCATACTGAAGCTTACTGAAAAAACAGTAATAAGGCTACTCGACAAATGTGACGAGATAATATCCTCAGGAGGAAAGAACCAGTGGCTGGGAGCGGCTTTAAAGGAACTTGCCAAAACCGAAAATATAAAAGGTGTCGACATAGCGGGGCTACCCTGGTGTGAGATTGACTTTGCCCATGACCTCAATAGGGCACGAAAAGAAATTTGGCCCGCCATACAAAAAACTCATTGGAAAAAAACCGTAAGATGGAGACAAAGCCGCTGGGTCATGTTACTGGCTATCCTCTCCTTAATAACAACCATTGCTATCGGAAGAGTTTTTACTCCACCGGATATTACTTGGGTCATAACAGAAATAGAGGACACTACCGATCAAGTCACCATAAAGAGCGGGGAGCGCACGCGAAGTATGTGGCCTCTCAAGAAAAACACAAAACTTAAGGCAACGGTCGAGGGAAACAAACGGGTAAGAATCGACTCTCGCCTTGTAATGAACAAAGCAGTTGAGGACACTCTCACATATGTTCTCGAGGTCAGGGTAGACGGCACCGTTGTCAATCTGCATAAACATATAACTACGAACTCTAAAACATGGCAATACCAAGATTCTTCCGTAGGAAAACTTAGAAAAATAGACCTATCACTAACACCGGGTGTGCACACAATTGAAGTAACTCTGTTAGCAGCCGATGACATCAATGAGTGTCTTATTGTGATAAAGCAGGAAGAAATAGAAGAAACAGATTGACCAACAAGTCCTGCAAGATGAGCTATATCTCACCGATCTGTATGTAATGCATTTACATCCACTATACTTCGAAAGAGATAACTGTAATTTTATAATGGTAATGAGGTAGATTGTATTTATTGATTACGATTGTTTCTATCATAAAGTGGTCACAAATAACCTTCGGGTTTTCAACTAACAGGTAATAGAGCGCTTTCACGTAAGTCTTTAATTTTACTCAATTTTTTATAGATTTAACCAGTAGCTTATGAGCGCAATTCAGCGCATTTTGTAAGGGCTTGATATTAGGGCCGGTTTCCCTTTTAACCTTAAATATCAAGCATTTGAGGGCTTCCATATTTTCCATCCGGTGAGCTATTTTCCATGCTTGCGGATAATTTCTAGCACAATTTTAGCACAGTAAAAAAGTGTGCTAATTTTGTGCTAATGCTTCAAAATATCCTTCGAATTATGAAACCAGATTCGGAGTTGATCTGATAAGAAATGACCTTCGGGTTATCGACCCGATTTCATACTAAATCTAATGGTAATCGGGTTAAAAATATTAAGGTTACAAATCTTAGCACAATTTTAGCACAGCGTAGACCGCCGGCGCGAGGGGTGGACGCAGTTCTTTTGGCGAGGAAAAGTACTTTATCTATCGGTGGGCACAGCCCACCCTACAAGACTGTTTATTTGATTTAGGCACATAATTGCAACATAATACATGGACTAGCTTTAGTGGGCAGGTCAGTCTTAGGTATTATTATATCCTTCGTTCCAAAAGTGATCTAATTCTTTTTTGATAATTAATGCTTTATCAGCTTCATCTTTGCTAGAATATGAACCAAGATTGAAATGAATAAAATGCTTAGGATTCGAACTCTGGTGAAGCTCAATTCCAATAATTGACCATTTACAATCTGATGTTTCGCACATGACTAAAATGGATAACTTCTTTTTAAGGATGACTGATTCAAGTACTGTTTGTTTGGGGTAGTCT
>DAOVXI010000143.1 GCA_030636245.1 Deltaproteobacteria bacterium | reverse complement strand
GCTCAACTTCAAGCAGTAGCCGATTCTATCGAACTTGATGAAAATGGTCTGGCATCGAGACGACCGGCTAACGCCTTTGTAAATGTTTTTCCGATTACTCGAACAGGATTTGATACGGTAGTTTCAGATTTATCAGTAGATAATCCATCACAGGTTCAAAGCGATATAACAGATGCGATTACAGAATTTTTTCTGGCGGCTGAACCTTTTGTCGATGGCCTTACAATCCCGCCGAGGAAAGATCGAATAACCCGGAGCGCCTTAATAGGTTTGATCGAAGATATTGTCACGAGTGTTAACGGAACTTTTCTGACTGTTACTTTTACGCCTACTGGGGTCCCTGGGAGTATTGAACTTTATATACTTGGCCAGGGTGAAAAGGCCAAATCAACGGGGACGACCTTTATATAATGTTTTTAATCGACTCCAACATAGGGTGTCAACTGTGTTTTTAAGAATATATCAACATCTACTACCCAACGCCCGTGCATGGCGACTGACGACTGAAAAACAATTACGTCAGTTTTTCGAGGGTCTTACCGACTTACCCTTAGATATTAGAGTTTTTTTTGATATTGTATGGCTTGATATATTCCCCGATACTACAAGGGAGCTTGACACATGGGAAACCCAGTTTGCACTTCCGAATACTTCTATGTCGGAACAAGCGCGACGTGACAGGCTCGATGCTGTGTGGAAAGCCCTGGGAGGTCAAAGCCCACGATATATTCAAGACACACTACAAGAGGCTGGTTTTGATGTATTCGTACATGAATGGTGGGAACTGCCTATTACAGAACCCCCAGTTGTCCGAAATCCTTTTACATTTTTGAATGATGGTACGAGTACAATTAAATATGTTATGGGCGATGGCACGTTAGAAGCCAACGATGGCAACCCAGAGGCAAACGACGGCGCCTCTCTTGACCCTACGGGTTTTGTTTTAGTTAATAAGTTTTTTGTTAGAGAGCAAATAGGCGATGGTGCCGAAGCTATGAATGATGGCAGCCTGGAAGCACAAGATGGGGGTGGCTTTAATATTTACCGACTCAAGAGATATCTACTACCGGCTGATACCACAAAATGGCCTTATTTTTTATATATTGGTGGGCAAACTTTTCCGAATCATGCTATAGTATCAGCAAGTCGTAAAAACGAATTTGAGACATTATGTCTTAAGATATGCCCCACCCAACAATGGCTTGGAATGTTAATCGATTACGCATAGGAGAATCAAATGGCTATCAGACCCGATACAGAACTTGCACCAAATGTAACAGCCGCGACCGCGAGTTTTCCTCTTGGAAGTTCTAAAAACGAAACAGCCCCCGGAAGTAATGACGGCACCCCTTACAATTTAACGCGAGCCGATGATATTTTCGGTTTTCAACAGGCATTACTTAAAGCCGCTAATATAGTTGCGTCAGGTAATACCGATACCGCTCTGAATAAAAACTCATCTCAGTACCTTCAAGCCATGCTTCATCAAGTCCTTTCCGGATTTGTTTTTGATGAATCAGGCGCGGCCGATGTCTATGTCTTAGATGTCGTAGGTAATAATCCGGCTCCAGCCGATTATGAAGCTAACATGACATTTAGATTTGTTGCTACAAATACAAATACCGGAGCTTCTACCGTTGACGTTGAAAGTCTCGGAGTTAAAAATATATTCGCTGATGGTGCGGCTTTGACAGGCGGTGAGATAATCGTTGGGAATACAATAACGATTACATTTGATGTAGCGAATGATCGTTTTAATCTTATTACGACGGCCTTACACGACCATACGAATGCGGGTCAGGGTGGAAAATTAATTGGTCTGCCTGTTCAAATTGTCAGTACACAGAACTCAGCGTTAGCTACTGGGACAACTGTGATACCGATAGATGATAGTAAGCCTCAAAACACTGAGGGTGATGAATATATGACTCTCGCTATCACGCCTAAGAATGTCAACAATAGATTGGTCATTGAGGTGATTGTCAATTGTGGTGTTAGTGGTAACTTGATGAGGCAGATAGCTTTGTTTCAAGATTCTATCGCCGATGCTTTAGATGTTGCATCAAGTGGGATTCCCGGTACTACCGTGACCCAGCAAACTCTTGAGACAATACCTCTTAGGTTCGAAATGGTAGCGGGGACGATAAGCTCAACCACCTTTAAGGTTAGGGCTGGAGGTACTAGTGGAACATTTACATTTAATGGTCATGGTGGTAGTCGTATGTTTGGTGGGGCTTTCATTTCAAGCATTACGATAACGGAATATCAAGCATAAGGAGGATTTTTATGGCATGGTCTGATTTAGCCAACGCGCTCGCGTGGAAGTATGGATTTATTGCAAACACAAAAGAGGGCGCTGACGGCAAGATGGTTATTACCTCTTGGCGGCACGCTACCATACCCGAACCGGATGAGGCACAGTTACTTATAGACATAGACGAGTATCTGGCTTACAAGGCCGCAAAGGACGCACAGGAGGCGACTGACGCCGCACAATGGCTTCAGGACATAGCTGACACCTTACCGTCACGGCAAGCTGCGTCTGACGCCATAGACGCGGCCTTCCCTAACTCAGCACAACGTAAGATAGTCAAGGGAATGGCAAAGATTCTCTACGGGTTGGTTAAGGGTATAGGTAGCTAAAGGAGAGTTATCCTTGACCATTGAAATTGAAAAGGTAGCTTAATAAAAACTCTCTTCAAAATGGAGAATCCGTAATGACTGAAAAACAGTCTGATGATATAGCCTTAAAAGTTGTTGCAAAACTCAAAGAAGGTAAGGCGTTCAGGGGATGCCCTCTCACACGAGATGAGCAAGTGGCGGTTAAAGAAGTTGCGGCCATGACCAAGAAAGGTAAAAAGTGGTTCAATATTGTTATTGTGGCACTCCTTATGTTGGCGGCTAAAGATATTTACCATCTATTAAAAGCCGGATGGCTGGCGGTGACAAAATGAGTCTATCAGAGAAGCAAAGAAAATTCACCGTCATGATTGGCAATCTTATCGTATTTGCTCATGCAGAAGGTTATGAGCTTACCTTCGGCCATGCCTGGCGTGATAAAGAGACGCAGGCGAGATTGGTCGCTAAGGGACTTTCACGGGTACACCACAGCAAGCATATGGATAGGCTGGCCGTAGACTTTAACCTATTCATAGAAGGCAAGTACGTTGAGGATAGAGAACCCTACCGCGCCCTCGGTGAGTATTGGGAAAGCATCGGTGGCCGCTGGGGGGGGCGCTTCGGAGTGAAGCCCGAGGACTACGATACAAAGATTGGCTGGGACTCAGGGCATTTTGAGTATTCGTCTTAGACACATAGGTTATTGCACGGTGTGTGGTCTTTTGAGGGTTTTATTATTTGGTAAATGTGATGAATGTTGGAGGGAAAATAAATGACACCTTTAGTCGGAGATTTACTTGAAGCAACCGTCGGCAAGGTCGTGGGCGGTCTGGTAGATAAGTACCTTCCAAAGTCTATGGGCGAGGCTGAAAAGGCTAATTTCGTACAAGAGGCAAGTCGCCTTGTATTGAATCAGTATAAAGCCGAGACTAAAGATATTCAATCTGCCAGAGATATGCACATGGCGGCGTTAAAGGATGCTCCTGCTTGGATGAAGATGTATTCTGCTGGAGTCACGCCTACAGGGGGTTATGCGGCCATAGGTGTATTCTTTTTTAATATTCTCGCGCCGTATTTAGGTTATGTAAAAGTACCTCTTACAATGGCAGAGGCAGCGACTATAAACTTAATTATGGCATTTTTCTTCGGGTATCGTATGGTGCAAAAGCTCAAAGGCACGGCGGGTAAATTTTAAGGAGGTACGGGATGGCAGTATTACCAGATGGAGATAGGCAGGTTTTACATAAAGATATTATGTCTGAATTAAGTTCTAGGCGTGAGAGTTTAGGGCTTACGAAAGATGAATTGAGAGCGGCAGTTGATGCGATAGATCAATGGATAGATGATAATGCTGTATCATTTAATTCGGCAATACCCTTACCGGCAAGAACAGCGTTGACAGCAAGACAGAAGGTAGAATTGTTTATGGTTATTGTAAAAAGAAGATGGGAGGTGAGTTAAATGGCGAGCGGAGATACACTTTTAATATTCACACCTTTACATAATGAGCCTCCTGCATCTAATCCAGCGACTTTTGATACGAGAAATGCTCACCCTGTTTTAGATTTTGATGCCTCTACGAATGAAGATGCAGTATTTAGTGGTATCATGCCTCGTAACTATGCAGGTGGTGGACTTACCGTTTATCTTCATTACGCTATGAGTACAGCCATTAGTAATGATATTGATTGGGATGCGGCATTTGAGCGCATCGGCGACCAGCAACAGGATATAGACTCTGATGGTTTTGCCGCCGTGAACTCAGTTGATAATACGACCGTTCCTGCGACTTCTGGCCTGGTAGATATTGTTTCAATCGCTTTTACTGATGGTGCAGATATGGATAGCATTGCAGTAGGTGAAGGCTTTAGGTTGAAAGTTACAAGGGATGCGGCAAGTGATACGGCAACTGGAGATGCGGAACTCAGATTTATAGAGATTAAGGAGACTTAAGTGGCTTTAGATTTCTCTAATGATGATGCTCAAAATAATAATGGCGTTGCGGATATAGACGTTGATGCTTTTACTATGT
>DAOVXI010000141.1 GCA_030636245.1 Deltaproteobacteria bacterium | reverse complement strand
GACAAGGGACCGTGTCTTGAGGCGATAGTAGCTGATCTGGCAGACGAGATAGCCTATAACAACCACGACATAGATGACGGACTTTCCTCAGGGATGATCAGCCCAAAGGATCTTACCGAGGTCAGGCTTTGGCAGGAACCATACGAGGAGGTCTGCAGCGAGTTCAAGGACGCTGATTTTAAAGTTAAAAAATATCAGACGGTCTTAAGGATAATTAACCGTCAGGCAACGGACCTTATTAAAAATACTTTTTCGATACTTGAAGATAGAGGTATTAAGACGGTGAACGATGTGCGCGAGTTTGGAAAAGAAGCCGCCGCGTTCAGTCCTGAGATGGTAGAGATGAACAAAGAGATGAAGAAGTGTCTTATGACAAAGCTCTACAACCACAACAGAGTTTTAAGAATGGCGTATAAGGCCGAGAGGATAATAACAGAACTTTTTAAGGTTTATGAGAAAAAGCCTGAGATCCTGCCCGCCCATTACTTTAGTGAAATAGGAAGGGTCGGCAAGATGCGTTTGATCTGTGATTATATTGCCGGAATGACCGATCGCTTTGCACTCGATGAGTACAAGAAGCTCTTCGATCCTTACGAGAAAGTATAAATTCAATGTTTTGTTTACCATCCTTTGATCACGACAAAATCCTTGTATTTATTAGATACAATTATTGACAATTAATGAGTGTATGCTTATAATTGTATACAATTTATACCTTGATATAACTTTATAGGAAGGTTAGAGATATTTATCTGTAAACGTTATATTGCTACCGGGATGATGTTATGGTTACTCTTCATCAATGTGGGAGATATTAATATCTTCTATAGATATTAATAAAGGTTTTTGGAAGATAAGTTTCTGACAGATCTCAACTAAAAGCAAGGTAATAAAATAAGTTACTTACAACGGAGTAGGAAGCTATGGAATTAGTATATTTTGAAGTTATTGAGAGGATGAAGGATATTGCTCGCCTCAAAAATGACTCCGCCGTTGCCAAGGCCCTGACCGTTACACCTCAGGCTCTTTCGAATTATAAGAAAAGAGGCAAGCTGCCATCTCACTTGCTGATCAGGTTTGCCAGAGCCTATGGGCTTTCCGTTGATTGGCTTTTGACAGGCGAGGGTCAGTCGCATAAGGCGGCAATGGGTGGAGTAAGTAAAGCGCACGAAGACAGCATCAAGTATGGCAAGGAAGTTGCCAAGTCTATGGATTTTGCCAAACTAAGTGCTGATGAGATAATATATATTGGAAAACTACTTAAAACCATGAGAGACAGTAATAAGGCAACGGTTGCGGCCATAAAGGCAAGCCTTGACGCTTTTGTGGCGGCAAGCGAGGAGGGTAATTCAAAGGCAGGGGACGGGAAAAAGATCAAAGAGGGATAGCCCTGAAAAGCTGACAAATATTCTATAAAAAGTAAGCAGGGTCTTGCCGGAAGCGGCAGGATCTTTTTTTTGTGGGTAGGGCAAAAATCTAATGCGTTGACCAATGTTAGTCACGTATGATAATTTTAATTATCATGGATTCTATATTTTATGATTGGCTGAACAAAGAAGAATGGCTCGATGAAGAAGAGGCCGGGAAACTGAGTGAAAAAGAGATCTCTGTTGTAACGAGCCAGGGACTTCTGATCGACGAGCTTTCCGTAGGGGCCCTGAAGAGTGTCAAGGCTGAACTTATATGGACAGAGCCCTCAACACTGTCTATCGAAGACTCTGAGTATATGAATGAAGATGAAGGTCTTGAGTGTCTTGTGCGCGAGGTATGGTTATGCGTGGATGGAGAAAAAATGGTTTACGCAAAGCTATTGATACCGGTTTCAAGGGTCGACGAAAAACTTCTTATGAGACTTAAGAAAGATGAAGAGCCGCTTGGAGGTATGCTCAGGGCGATGGGCGCTGATACAGAAAAGGAAAAGTTCCAGTATGGGCACTGTAAAGGTCTGGATGTTTCAAAGGGACTTTCCGGGGATGGTGATGAAAAATTTATTACCAGAAGGTATCTCTTAAGCAGTAGAAAGGGAAACAGCGAAACAAGTGAGTGGATAATTAAGGCAATGGTGATCGAGGTTTTTTCAAGGGAGATAGCTATGCCATTCCCGGGTAAATAAAAAATGACAGCACATGCCATAAACAGAAAGTTCACAGCCATAACAGAGCTGATAAGGTTTAAAAAGCAGTACGGCACCATACTGCTTCTCTCGCCCGCTCTTTGGTCCCTCTTTATTGCCTCAGAGGGAAGGCCGGAGGCGTGGCTGGTTTTTGTATTTGTCGCAGGCGCCTTCCTGATGCGTAGCGCGGGATGCGCTATAAATGACATAGCGGACAGGAATTTAGACAAGCTTGTGGAACGGACCAGAACAAGGCCACTGCCTACTGAGAGGTTGAGTGTGGTAGAAGCAACTGTAGTGTTCTCTATTCTTGTCCTTATCTCATTCGCGCTTGTTCTTACGCTTAACACCTTTACTATAAAACTCTCCGTTATGGCGATAGTGCTTGCCGTGATCTATCCTTTTATAAAAAGGATCAGTCATCTTCCGCAGGCATTTCTTGGCATAGCTTTTGGGTGGGGCGCTGTTATGGCATGGGGTGCGGTTGCGGGCGAGGTGGCCTTGCCGGCGTGGCTGTTATTTACGGCTAATATATTCTGGGCTCTTGCCTATGATACAATATATGCGCTCCTGGATGTTGAGCATGACCGAAGAGCAGGGATAAAATCCAGTGCCATACTTTTTGGTGATAAGGTATGCTCTATGTTGACAGCGCTTTACATAGTAATGGCAGCTCTTATTGTTGCAGTCGGTGTAGTAGCATATATGGGGGCTGTTTATTATGCAACCGTTGCCGTTGTTCTGATTATCTTCCTTCTGATGGTCAGGCGTCTTAAAAAAGAGGGCGGAGAGCAGCACGCAATGAGTATATTTGTAAATAACGCATGGCTTGGCCTTGTTTTGCTTGGCGGAATTATAATTGATCTAAATATATAACCATGGAGAGATTATGTCCTATAAAGACCTGAGAGATTATATACATAAGCTTGAGGATAAAAAACTTTTAAAGAGGGTAGGCGTTGAGGTCTCAACCGACCTTGAGATTTCAGCCATTATGGAGAAGCTTGTTCAGGAAGGCGGGGTTGCCGCTATCTTTGAAAATGTCGTTAATGAAAAAGGTAAGAAGATCGATATGCCGATCATCGCTAATCTATACGGCACTCGCGAGAGGGTTAAGCTGGGGCTTAACGCTACAGAGGAAGAGCTAAAGGAGATAGGCGAGTTCATAGCGCTGCTTCAGAGGCCAAAGCCGCCGGAGGGGATAGTTGACGCGATAAAGAAGATGCCGGTGTATGGCAAGGCACTTACGATAGGACCAAAAACTGTTTTCACCGGGAAGTGTCAGGAAGTGGTGTTGACGGGAGAAGATGCAACTCTGGATAAGCTGCCGATAATAAAATGCTGGCCAAAAGATGTTGGTTCTCTTATAACATGGCCTCTTGTCATAACGGCACCTCCCGGAGACATGGAGAAGGGTCCGCAGAACGTTGGTGTTTACAGGATGCAGAAGCTTGATGGAAAAAGAGCGATCATGAGATGGCTTCCCCAGAGGGGTGGAGCTCGTCACCAAAGACTTTGGAAAGAAAAAGGTGAGGCCATGCCTGTTGCCATAGCCATAGGGTGTGAGCCCGCAACGACGATCGCCGCCGTAACACCTGTGCCGGAAGAGATAGGGGAGTTCCACTTTGCGGGGGTATTGAGAAAAAAAGCAATAGAGCTTGTTAAGTGTAAGACCATTCCTCTTCGAGTACCGGCTTCAAGCGAGATAGTTCTGGAGGGTGAGATACGTCACGGTGACCTTGAGAAGGAAGGCCCTTTTGGAGATCACACCGGTTACTATAACGCGGAGGAGAAGTTCCCTGTTTTTCATCTTAAAGCAATAACTCACAGAAAGAAACCGTACTATCTTACGACCATAACAGGCAGACCACCAAAGGAAGATGCGATCATCGGTACGGTGCTTAATACTCTTTACCTTCCTTCCTTAAAGCTGCAGATGCCTGAGGTTGTGGACTTTTCACTTCCTATGGAGGCGGTAAGTTACAGGATAGCGGTTGTATCAATAAAAAAGAGTTACCCGGGCCACGCAAAACGAGTCATGATGGGTCTTTGGGGGCTTTTAAAGCAGTTCCTTTATGTTAAGTACATAATAGTGGTTGACGAGGATATTGATGTACATAATTGGAGTGATGTGATCTGGGCTATGTCAACGCGTGTTGATCCGGGTCGTGATACTTTTGTTATTGAGGATACCCCGATGGACTACCTTGATTTCTCATCACCAAAGGATGGGCTTGGAAGTAAGATGGGTATAGACGCGACGAACAAGATAGGAAGTGAAGTAACGCGCCCATGGGGTGAGAAGATGACAATGAGCGAGGATATTCTGGAGCGAATTGAAAAGAAGTGGAAAGAATTTAAATTCTAATGCAAGCAAAGGCTGAAACAAAAACAGGCGGGGATGATTTTTCGGGGTTTGGCAGGGATTGGTGGGACCCAAAGGGAAAGTTAAAGACGCTTCACTGGATAACGCCCGTAAGGTTTGATTATTATAAGGGTGTAATTGAAGAGAATGGCTTAAAGTTACAAGCTCTGAAAGTTCTTGATCTCGGTTGCGGAGGAGGACTATTAAGCGAACG
>DAOVXI010000107.1 GCA_030636245.1 Deltaproteobacteria bacterium | reverse complement strand
TATACTCGCTTGTAAAACGTCCGTCCTCGTCAAGCAAGGCGTTTGCCTGGGCAATGGTATGGTCCTCTTCGTCAAGTGCGCTGAGGTACTGTATCCTGTTGCCGACCTTGCTTTCCTTTACGATCCTGTATGGGGTCTCGACAAAACCGAACTCGTTTACGCGTGCGTATGTGCTGAGTGAAACTATAAGCCCGATGTTCGGACCCTCAGGTGTTTCGATAGGACATATGCGCCCGTAGTGAGTGGCATGAACATCACGCACCTCAAAGCCCGCTCTCTCACGCGTAAGTCCACCTGCTCCAAGAGCACTGAGCCTTCTCTTATGTGTTATCTCTGAGAGGGGGTTTGTCTGGTCCATGAACTGGCTGAGCTGACTTGAACCGAAGAACTCTTTTATGACGGCCGCGACCGGCTTAGGGTTTATAAGGTCGTTTGGCATCAGGGTCTCAAGCTCGCCAAGGCTCATTCGCTCCTTAACGGCACGTTCCATGCGGAGAAGCCCTATCCTGTACTGGTTCTCAAGAAGCTCGCCAACTGAGCGAACCCTTCGGTTTCCGAGATGGTCAATGTCATCAACCGTCCCCTCACCGTTCTTAAGGCCGAGAAGATACTTCACAACGGCCATTATGTCTTCTTTACGAAGCGTTGTCTTATCAAGCTTTACGTTATCAAAGCCAAGCTTCCTGTTAAGCTTCAAGCGACCGACCCTTGAGAGATCATACCTGTCGCTCTGGAAAAAGAGGGTCTCGAGGAAGTTGGTTGCTGTTACAACGGTTGGCGGATCTCCGGGCTTTAAGCGCCTGTAGATCTCAACCCTTGCGTTAAGCGTCATGTTCGTAACAGGGTCGTTAGCGTTATCCTTCCTGTAGTCAATTACAGCTTTTGTCTCCTCATCGATTACCCTGTCATTTAAGAGCGTCTCTCTAAGTGTCGTACCCATAGCTTCAATAAGAAGCAGTTTGAAACGGTCTATCTTGCGCTTGCTTATCTCATCAAGAACCTCACGCGTGAGTATCTGGTTACACTCAAGGATCACCTCTCCGGTTGCCGGATCGAATATGTCGTTTGACGCGACACGGCCGACGATGTCCTCAACCTCTACCTCTATAAACTTAACGCCTGCTTCAACAAGTTTCCTTGTGGCAAGACGCGTTATCTTACGGTCTTTTTTTACGATTACTTCTTTTGTCTTAGGATTAATTATATCGCGGCTGGCCTTCTGCCCGACGATATACTCCGGCATTAGGCTCTTTAATATGTTTTTCTTCTCAAGAACGATCTCATCACTCGGGTAGAAGTAGTTCAGGAGTTCCTCAACCGAGTATCCGAGCGACTTTAAAAGAGTTGTGGCGAGCATCTTTCTTCTTTTGTCAATTCTAACGTAGAGCAAGTCCTTCTGGTCATACTCAAAATCCAACCATGAGCCGTGATAAGGGATAACGCGGGCTGTAAACTGAAGTCTACCGGTATAGCTCTTTCCCTTTTCATACTCAAAGAAAACACCCGGAGAACGGTGGAGCTGACTGACGATGACCCTCTCTGTACCGTTAATAATAAAACTTCCGGTATCGGTCATTAGCGGTATCTCGCCGAAGTATACTTCCTGCTCTTTAATGTCCCTAACGCTCTGAGCTCCGGTTTCCGCGTCCTTGTCCCATACGATGAGACGCACAAGCATCTTTACAGGCGCGGCATATGTCATGCCCTTCTCAATGCACTCCTCTACCGTGTACTTTGGCTCAAGCAATTTGTACTTTACGAACTCAAGCGAAGCCGTGCCGGAAAAATCAGTTATTGGAAATACGCTTTTAAAGACAGCCTCAAGTCCAATATCCTCCCTATCAGCCTCCTCCACGCCAAACTGCATGAATTTAGTGAACGACTCTTTTTGCACCTCGATAAGGTTTGGAATATCCACAACCTTACTGATGTGCGAGTAATCTTTTCTTAGAACATCTCCGTTAATTAAGGAAGCCATACCGTTCCCGGCTCCTTCTTTGTTGTTATGCCTTGATTAATGATGAATGCCCACCCGGCGAATTATTACACCGGGCAGGCAATTTCTTTATCTGTTAAGCGGCAAAATATATCAGATCACCGCCTGGCCAAATGGCCTTTATTACTTAACTTCTACCTCTGCACCAACAGCCTCAAGCTTCTTCTTTATCTCTGCGGCCTCGTCCTTGTTAACACCTTCCTTCAGGTCCTTCGGTGCGCCCTCGACAAGATCCTTTGCTTCTTTGAGTCCGAGACCTGTTATGGCCCTTACCTCTTTAATGACCTTTATCTTCTCTGATCCGACGCCCTTAAGAACTACAGTGAACTCGTCCTTCTCTTCGGCCGGGGCTCCTGCTGCTGCTCCCGGTGCTGCCGCAACCGCTACAGGGGCGGCCGCTGTTACACCAAACTTGTCCTCAAGCTCTTTAACAAGCTCGCTTAACTCCAGTACTGTCATCTTCTCAATGTGACCTACGAAATCTTCTTTTGATAATGCCATCTTCTTCTCCTCCTAATGAATAATTAAAGGTTAATTTATTTTTTATTTAATTAATTGCCTTCTGCTTCTTTTTTATCTCTGATCGCGCTCAAGGCATATACCAAGTCCCTTGGCAATGCGCTCAAGACACCGACGAAACTTGCCGGTATATTATTTAGAAGCCCAACGAGTTTGGCTATCAGCTCATCCTTGCTCGGAAGCTCAGATAGGGCTTTTATCTCATCAGTCGTTAAGACCTTCTCGCCGAGTGCGCCGACTATGAGCTTAAAGTTTGGCTCATCCTTGGCATACTTGGTAAGTGTCTTTGCCGCACTTGCCGCGTCGCTGTAGCTTAAGGCAACCGCGATAGGACCCTTGAAGTGCTCGGCAAGACCCTCGTACGGGGTGTCCTTAATGGCAAGCTTCGCAAGCGTGTTCCTTAAAACCCTAAGCTCAACAGAGCTGTCCCTTAAAGCTTTCCTTATCTCGGTCATGCTGCCGACCTCGATACCGGAGTAGCCTGTGAGGAACGCCGCCTGGGCTTTACCGAACTTCTCGTGAAACTCTTCGATCTGTGTGTTTTTAGTTGATCTGTCCAATTTACCCCTCCTTTCTGTCATTTTTTGTATCAAAGACAGAAAGTTTCGAAGTGCCGGTCCTTGTAAACCAACATCTCCGTTCTTTTCGGCAGCCTAAGCCACCTGACCTTCAGTCTCGGTAGGATCATTAAGCTCACAACTTCAAGCCCCTACTGTCTTTGACCTGCTTTTTCAAAATAACTACTGCCCTTTATGGGCCTGAAACAACTATCCTGCTATTTAAATAAGACAGAGCTTCCAAACAAAGCCCCGCCATTCAAACCTATTTTTTAAAAAGTTACTGTGTTTAAGAGCCTGAAAAACTATCCTGCTATTTTAAAAAACTACTGCCCCAACATACAGGACAGGCCACATTACTACTTGAATGTGTTGCGTATCTCCTGGGTATCAAGCAAAACCGAAGGACCCATCGTGGTGGAGATGGCAAGGTTCTTTAAGTATACGCCCTTGCTGGCTGAAGGCTTTGCTTTGATGATAGCCTCCATCATTGTATTAAAGTTATCTTTGAGCTTATCCGTGCCAAAGCTCTTCTTGCCGAGAGGCACGTGAATGTTGCCGGCCTTGTCGACACGGAACTCTACCTGACCGCTCTTAAGGTCGGTAACGGCCTTCTTAACGTCAAAGGTCACTGTGCCGAGCTTCGGGTTCGGCATAAGTCCTCTTGGACCAAGCACCTTACCAAGCTTACCAACCTCACCCATCATGTCCGGGGTAGCAACGGCTTTATCAAAACCAAGCCAGCCTTTTTTTACCTTTTCAAGGAGGTCGTCAGAGCCAACGAAGTCCGCTCCGGCTTCTTTGGCCTCAAGCTCCTTCTCGCCCTTTGCGAAGACCACAACACGAACCTTCTTGCCTGTGCCGTGGGGGAGGATGACTGTTCCTCGGACCATCTGCTCGGCCTTTCTCGGGTCAACGCCCAGACGGGCGGCCATGTCGATGGTTTCATCGAACTTGGTTGTTCCTAGATCCGGTATCTTTGTGAAGGCCTCTTCAATCTGGTAGGCCCTCTCCTCAATTTTTTCTTTTGCTGCTTTATAATTCTTGCCCATCTTTATGTCCTCCGATACGTCTATGTTAAAATCTACTATTATATCCTTAAAATCAACCTACTTCAATCTCTCTGTAAAACCTTCGTGCAAACCCGGTGGCCCGGGAGCCCGACTAGCCCTCTACTTTTATGCCCATGCTGCGAGCTGTTCCTTCGATGGACTTTATCGCTGTTTCTATTGAGGCTGCGGTCAGGTCCTGCATCTTAAGCTCGGCTATCTCCTGGACCTGTTTCTTTGTTACCGATCCGGCCTTTGTCTTGTTGGGTGTTCCGCTGCCCTTTGGCACCTTTGCAGCCTTCAAGAGAAGTTTTGCCGCCGGAGGTGTTTTGGTTATGAATGAGAATGACCTGTCGGCGTAGACCGTTATGACAACAGGAATGACCATGCCGGCCTGCTGCTGAGTTTTCGCGTTAAAGGCTTTACAAAAATCCATTATCGCCACACCGTGCTGACCGAGTGCCGGGCCTACCGGAGGCGAAGGGTTTGCCTTGCCCGCCTCTATCTGAAGTTTTATCTGTCCGATTATTTTCTTTGCCATCTTTTACCTACCTCTTCTACTGATTTAAAAGTTTATCCGTTAAGATTTCTCGACCTGAACAAAGTCCAGCTCAACGGGGGTTGCGCGCCCGAATATACTAACGAGCACCTTTAGTTTACCCTTTTCGGGCTTTACCTCTTCCACTATGCCTGTAAAGTTCGTGAAGGGTCCGTCAACAACCCTTACGTTCTCACCTTCTTCATAAAGCACCTTCGGCTTTGGCCTCTCCGCGCCCTCTTCCATCTGCTTGACGATCTTTGCGACCTCAGCGTCAGGTATCGGCGGTGGGGTTGTAGCGCCGCCCACAAAACCCGTTACCTTGGGTATGTTCTTTATTATGTGCCAGCTCTCATCAGTTAAGTCCATATTTACAAGGATATAGCCGGGAAAGAACTTCCTGCTGGCTGTCTTCTTAACGCCCTTGACCATATCGACAACGGTCTCGACCGGAACAAGAACCTCACCGATAAGATCTTCCTTACCGATAAGTTTGACCTTCTCTTCGATAGATGCTTTTACTTTATTTTCATAGCCCGAGTACGTATGGACCACATACCACTTCTTTGACATTTAATCCCCTGTCTTAAACTTACTTAAGTACCAGCTTTACAAGCTTTGATAGCCCTAAGTCCGCAAGCCCCAAAAATATGGCAAGCAGAAAGGACAATAATATGACCACCCACGTAACGCTTATGGTCTGCTGCTTTGTGGGCCACGTGACCTTACCAAGCTCAACCCTTGCCTCTGCAAAGTAATCTATTAATTCACCGATCTTACTCATGTTAAGTAACCTCTTCGATTCGACTTACTTAAAATATGGCAGGCCAGGAGGGATTCGAACCCCCAACCCGCGGTTTTGGAGACCGCCGCTCTGCCGTTAGAGCTACTGGCCTATTGATTCAAATAGTTACAACTACCCAGCCCGAAACAACACCTTCTGCCAAATAAAAATTACTTGGTTTCTTTGTGCGGCTTATGCGCGCGGCAGAACTTACAGTACTTCTTAAGCTCAAGCCTCTCGGTCATGGTCTTCTTGTTCTTTGTTGTCGAGTAGTTCCTGCGCTTACACTCGGTGCAAGCTAATGTGATTATGTCTCTCATTTTTATATTCCTTTATTTATATCTCTACTTTGTACTGCCCTTCTGCCTCATAAATATGGGCGGGAGGGGGTCTTACTCTTTGATCTTTGTTACGACGCCTGCGCCGACTGTTCTGCCGCCTTCACGGATGGCGAACCTTACGCCCTCTTCCATTGCGATCGGTACGATAAGCTCGACATCTATACTTACGTTATCTCCGGGCATTACCATCTCTGTTCCTTCCGGAAGGTTTGCGACTCCGGTAACATCCGTTGTACGGAAGTAGAACTGAGGCCTGTAGCCGTTAAAGAACGGGGTGTGACGGCCGCCCTCTTCTTTTGTCAGAACGTATATCTCTCCGATAAACTTCGTGTGAGGTGTGATGGATCCCGGGGCCGCCAAAACCTGGCCACGCTCGATATCCTCTTTCTTCGTACCCCTTAGAAGCGCACCGACGTTGTCTCCGGCACGGCCTTCATCAAGAAGCTTACGGAACATCTCAACACCCGTTACGGTTGTCTTTGTCGTATCTCTTATTCCGATTATCTCTATCTCTTCGCCGACCTTGACGATACCGCGCTCGATACGTCCGGTTACGACTGTTCCACG
>DAOVXI010000105.1 GCA_030636245.1 Deltaproteobacteria bacterium | reverse complement strand
GGTTTTTGCAAAGCAAAAACCCCCTGAGTATCGGTGATATTAGTTGTTAGAGTTACTTGCTCATGGAATCCAGGAACTCCTTGTTGGTCTTGGAGGACTTTATCTTGGTCAGCAGGAACTCCATCGACTCAACCGGGTTAAGCGGCTGGAGTACCTTCCGAAGTATCCAGATACGGTTGAGGTCTTCCTTGGAAAGTAGAAGTTCCTCTTTGCGTGTGCCCGAGCGGTTAATGTCAATGGCCGGGTAGATGCGTCTCTCCGAGAGCTTCCTGTCGAGTACTATCTCCATGTTGCCGGTGCCTTTGAACTCCTCAAAGATGACCTCATCCATACGGCTGCCTGTTTCGATCAAGGCCGTTGCCATAATGGTAAGGCTTCCGCCTTCCTCAATGTTCCTGGCGGCGCCGAAGAATCTCTTTGGCTTATGCAGCGCGTTAGAGTCGACACCTCCGGAGAGTACCTTTCCGCTTGGCGGTACGACCGTGTTGTAGGCTCTGGCAAGTCTTGTGATCGAATCAAGGAGTATGACAACATCCTGTTTATGCTCAACAAGGCGTTTTGCCTTTTCGATTACCATCTCGGCAACCTGTACGTGACGTGTTGCCGGCTCGTCAAATGTCGAGCTTATGACCTCGCCCTTTACGGAGCGTGCCATGTCCGTGACCTCCTCGGGACGCTCGTCTATAAGGAGTACCAGGAGTGTTATCTCCGGGTGGTTCGCGGTGATGGAGTTCGCGATCTGCTGGAGTATCGTCGTCTTACCCGTTCTTGGAGGGGAGACTATAAGCCCCCTTTGACCCTTTCCGATGGGTGTAAAGAGGTCCATTATCCTGGAAGATAAAAAGCTGTCCTTCTTTGCCTCAAGGGTTATCTTCTCCTCCGGGTAAAGAGGCGTGAGGTTATCGAATAGTATCTTGTCTTTCGCAACATCCGGGTCGGTGTGGTTAAGCTCCTCGACCTTGAGAAGCGCGAAGTATCGTTCGCCTTCCTTCGGGGGGCGTATCTGCCCCGAAACAACGTCGCCTGTTCTGAGGTTAAACCTTCTTATCTGTGAAGGGGATACATATATGTCGTCAGGGCCGGGCAGGTAGTTATAATCCTGCGCCCTAAGAAATCCAAAGCCGTCGGGTAGGGTCTCAAGTACCCCCTCGCCGTATATCGTTCCTTCCTGCTCGCTATGGGCCTGAAGCAGCGCGAATATCAGGTCCTGCCTGCGCATGGCAGCGGCTCCTTCGATATTCAGTTTTTTGCCCAGCTTTGTAAGGTCGTTGATTTTCTTTTCTTTTAGTTCTGTAAGGTTCATGTACCTCTCCTGCGGATTTTTTTAGCTTTGATTGTTGGAATGGATTTTATGGGTCTTCAACTCGTTCTTCTTGTGTTTAGTGTTGGATGCTTTTGGAAACGTTATAGTGTACCGATATATGATGGTGTTGTATTTGCTGCGGCCTTAATAGGATTTTTTTAATAGGGGTTATTTCCCGGGCTTATGCCTGTTGATGCTCTTTATTGTAGTGTGATTTGGTATTTTAGAGTAATTATTTTTAGGAATTCCTCGTAAGATTAATAAAATTTAACACGCTTCTTTGTGGCTGTCAACCATATTATTGAAGTTTTTTTAAGTTTCGGCACGATTGTTTTGCTCATCCATGCTGTGATATATTAGGCTTTGATCATGGCAAAGAACAAGAAGGCCGCACGGCGGACAAATAAAAACTCAAAGCGGGCAGAGCTAAAGACCGGGCCTCCTCTTCATTGTATCTCAGTGGGCAGTGGCTCTGTAACCTTTGTTGTTCTGGCGTTGGCGATAATCCTTGCTCTCTTCACTCTTTCAAGGAACAGCATCTTTGAGAGCGGGCTTAAGGTATGGTCGGATGTCCATGCAAAGAGCCCGCTTAAGTACAGGGCCTCTAATAACCTTGGCAAGGCAAATGAGGCCGCAGGCAACCTTGAGCGCTCAGAGGAGTTGTACCTGAAGGCGATCCGTCTTAAGCCTGATCACGCTCTCACGCATTATAACCTCGGTAATGTCTATTATAGCTCAAATAGGCTTGAGCTGGCCAAAAGGAGTTTCTTGAAAGCCACCCAGCTTGACCCGGCTCTGGTCAACGCGTATGTGAACCTTGGGCTTACGTTTGCTGATCTTGGAAGTAAAGCAGAAGCTAAGAAGTATTATGAGCAGGCCCTTACTTTGAAACCCTCTCACTCGGGCGCTCTTTATAACATGGGTGTGCTTCTCGGAGAAGAGGGCGGCGGTGAAGCTGCCATGCGTTCCTATGAGCTGAGCGCGAAGGACCCCGGCAACGCAAGCGCAAGGGTGAAGCTCGCGAATATGCTCGTGAATGAGGGGAAGGCAAGCGAGGCCCTGCCTTATTACAGGGAAGCGCTCCGGATAGAGCCGGACAATCACGAGTTCCACTTTAACTACGGAACCGCGTTGAGCTCCCTTGGTAGAAGCAAAGAGGCCGAGGCCGAGCTTTTAAGAGCCCTTGATATCAAAGCCGATTATGCCGAGGCATTGAACAACCTGGGTGTTATATATAAAAAAGAGGGCAGGAAAGAGAAAGCAAGGGAGAGTTTTCTTAGATCCGTAAACTCTGATCCGAAGTTCGTTGACGCGCGGGTAAATCTCGGACTTTCTTACTACGGTGCGGGCGAGCTGGAGAAGGCAAGGACGGAGCTTACAAAGGCCCTTACCCTGGATGGCGAGAACGCATATACGAGGCTTAACCTCGGTGCGGTGCATAAGAGCATGGGCAACTTTACTGAGGCTGAAAAAGAGTTCAGGGAAGCCATACGAATAAAGCCTTCTCTTGTCGAGGCGCACTTCAACCTCGGGCTTACCTATCTCTCCCTGAATGACAAGGCTAATGCCAGAAAATACTTAGAGAGCGGCCTAAAGCTACGCCATGATCCGAACATAGAGAAACTTCTTTTGGAGTTGAGGTAGGGGGTTTTATTGGTTTCGGCGCAGGGACGCAGTGAAACATCAGGTTTTTTTGGAGGGTTGTGTTTCTTTTCGCGGCCAGTATGATTGTCTGAGAGCATCCAGGATGCTTGCTGCCCAGGTGAAGCTAAGTAACATTATACTATATTTCATATAATATGTGCCTACCTCAGCTAACTCGTTGTAATATGAATGGACCATCATGCCGACCGGTAGTAGCGATAATGTGAACATGCTGATATATACCAATCCTTTACGAAGCTCACCATTTTTGAGTTGTCCAAGGCCGGGATAAAGAATAGAAAGAACCGGTGCGGCCCATTTTTTCTGATCCTCAGTTGTTATTGATGGTGCACGAGTGCACTGCGGACAATTTCCAGTTATGCGGTCTATCTGGTTAAAGCACTTTGGGCAAGCCATAGACTTTGGGGCGGGTGTTTCCTCGGCAGCGGTGTTGGTCTTTTTGAGCCTTTCAAGTGCCAGTGCTATGAGAAGCAGAGGGAGCAGGGCAAAGAGTCCATACTTCACCTTACTCGCTATTGATTCAAACTTCGCCTTATCTGAACGGGCCTCCTCAAGCCTTGATTGAAGAGTGTTGCTCCCAAAAGCTCCGAGCGGCTCACCTTCAAACGAGTATCTGAGTACTTGAAAATTTATAGCGTCAGTTACGATCAGCTCCGAATCACTGACAAGCATGCTGAAGACGCAGTCGCAGCCAGGAAGCTCAACTTTTTCTAAGGAACCACTTTGTGTATCCACGATGACGAGCTCACCGGCGAGAAGTTCGGGTCCCATGTTTACAACGGCAAGCTTGTTCTCTTGTATGAAGGATACAAAGACGGGCCAGACATTGCCCAGTATGTTGAATGACTCGGTGGTTCTTATGGTACGCACAAGGGTGCCGTCTTTTTCGCGTATGACCACCCGGTGGTTGTTGGTGTCTGCTATGTATAAAAGTCCGTCTGTGCCAATGGTTATGTTGTTTGGAAAGTGAAAGGATCTATCTGATGCTCCTTTACTGCCAAAACTTGTTTTGTATTCGCCATACTCATCGAATACTTTTATAGTGTGATTACGTGTGTCGGTCACAAATATATCAAAGGTCTCTTCATCCTCGACAAAGTCGAAAGCGCCTATGATGTTCGTATCCGATTCATCTTTAATGTTGATGTGACCTATGGGTGAGCCGTCCGCTGTATATCTTCTTATCAAGCTTTTGTTAGCGTCACCTATCAAGAGGTATCCATTACTGTCAAGAGCAATGTGGGTTATGCTTTTTTCTTTAATGCCAAGTTCGCTAAGCTTGCGCACCCAAAGCATCTTGCCGTTACTGTCATGTTTGTATATCGCGTGGTTAAATAAAAGGTATGTCTCTTCTTCGTCGTTTTCAACGACAAAGCTTGGCCCCAGAATATCTGTCGCTTTCTCTGAAGACCAGTAGGAAAGGTATACCGCAGATGCGGCAAGGATGATCGCTATTGTAAGGACAATTTTTTTCATATAAACCTTATCTGGTAAAGTAGGTCGTCTTTTCACACTGTAGGTTGTATCTTCGGCTCAGATTATACTCCTCTTTTCAAAGAAACGTCAACACTAATATTACTCTCCCGGTGCAGGTGTGTACACCGAATAGGGTTTTTCCCCGGGTCGTGTTTTTTTAGGCCGTTTCTTGACAATCCTGAGTAAAATGGTAGGGTATAGATATCGGCACAAATACAACGAATTTAAAGGAGAAATGAACAATGTCACTTTTTACATGGAGCGATGATTACAGCGTAGAGGTAAACTCAATGGACTCTCAGCACAGGAAACTCTTCGATCTCATAAATGAGCTGCACGGGGCAATGAGCGAGGGTAAGGCAGGTGATGTCATGAGCAAAGTGGTGAGTAATCTTCTCGATTACACAAATACCCACTTTCGTGACGAGGAAAAAATGCTGGAAAAGGTAAACTACGCCGAGCTGGCGAAACAAAAGGAACAGCACAAGATCTTTACTGATAAGGTTGAGGAGATTAAGGTCGGCATTGAGGCTTCCTCGATTAGCGCACCGCTACAGACCATGAGCTTTCTTAAGGATTGGCTGGCAAATCACATAAAGGGCGAGGATAAGAAGTACAGTTCCCACGTTAATTGATCCATTCATTAAGCAGTACCACGGCCATGAATATTCGGCCGGGGTGCTGCTTATTTTTTTATACCCGCATTAACATCGAAAAAAGGCATTTTGTTCTTTTATTATCATAGTTCCCGCTCTTACGTTATGGTCCTCCCCCTGCCTTTCCAATTGCATTAAACACCTCTTTATGGTAAACTTTTCAATAATAAAGACCCGTCAATAATTGACGGGTCTTTTAAAATTCTGGGTAATATTCTTACGGAGGAATAAAGAAATTGGCTAAAAAAGGAAGTTTTGCGCTGGTGCTTCACTCGCACCTGCCGTATGTGCTCTCGCACGGCACATGGCCCCACGGCTCGGATTGGCTAAATGAGGCCGCGGCCGAGACATATATACCGCTTTTGAACGTATTTAACCGCCTTGTTGGCGAGGGCATAAGCCCGAAGGTTACGATCGGGCTTTCGCCTGTCCTGACCGAGATGCTCGCAAGTGATGAATTTCGCGAGCTTTTTACAGGCTACCTCGATCAGAAGATAACCGCTGCAAAGGTCGATATAAAGGAGTTCACCCGTCTGGGGGAGGCCCACATGGCAAACGTTGCACGGACGTGGCAGGATTTTTATACAGACAGGCAACGGGACTTTAAGGATACCTATAATGAGGACATAGTCGGAGCCTTTAAAAAGCTTCAGGACGCCGGACACATAGAGATAATGACCTGCGGAGCCACACACGGATACTTTCCGCTTCTTTCAAAGGACTCAAGCGTTGTGGCTCAGGTGAAGCAGGCCAAGGCAAGCTACACACGTCACTTCGGGCGTGAGCCAAAGGGCATATGGCTTCCCGAGTGCGCTTATCGTCCGAATTACCTCTGGCAGGACCCGCTGCGTAAGGACAGGGATCCTTATCACAGGCTCGGCGTTGAGGAGGTGCTCGGAGAGTGCGGCATAAAATACTTTTTCGTGGACACCCACCTGGTAAAGGGCGGAAAAAGCGAAGGGGTATATCTGGACAGGTTCGAGGACCTTAAGGGACTTATGGCGAGCTTTAAGAAAGGCCACGCAGAAGAGAGCGAACGGGATGCAACGCCGTATAAGCCGTATATCGTGGCAACGGAGAAAGAGGGCGTGGAAAAGGCATCTTCTGTCTCGGTCTTTACGCGTGACCCGAAAACAGGGCTTCAGGTCTGGAGCGGCGAGTACGGATATCCGGGCGACGGCGCTTATCTGGACTTTCATAAAAAGCACTTCCCCGGAGGTCATAAGTACTGGCGCGTGACAGAGCGTGACGCTGACCTTGCCGATAAACTCCCTTATGTGCCATTGGATGTAGAAGCGCGCATAAGTGACAACGCCAACCACTTTAAGGAGCTTATAAAGAGCGTCT
>DAOVXI010000214.1 GCA_030636245.1 Deltaproteobacteria bacterium | reverse complement strand
CCTTCCATCCACCTTGACAGCACCATCGGAAGCATCCACGCATTTATGGGCAACAAGGATGAGGCATTGAAGCACCTGAAGACAGCGGTGGAGCGCTCCGAAAAACTCTACGGAGACGACAACCCGTTTGCCGCCGACTTCATGGCCGCGCTCGGGGGCATGTATGTGCATTATGAGATGTTTAACGAAGCCGAGGAGCTGCTCCAGAAAGCACACGGCATCTATACTCGCGTTATCGCTTCCCCCATGGAGTTCGAGCAGGACATCATGGACTTTGAAGCCGCGCTTGATTACTGCACACAGGGTCTTGCCCACGCGCTTGAGAGTAACGGCAAGGCCATGGAAGCCAAAAAACTTCGTGAGTCCGTTCAAGTGGGCCACGCCTAAAAGAATAAAAAGACCAAGAAAGAACTTAACCAAGGTAACATAAGGGAGGTGCGTGATGAAAAACAGGTATTATAAACTTACTCTCTCATTCCTACTGGCAATGATACTTCTTTCCGCCGCTAGCACTAGCTTTGCGGAGAAGAAGAAACAGGCAGATATCTTCCCTACAGACAAGGAGCTCTTGAGTGCGGCAAGCAAGATATACCGCATGGGCAATGAACCGAAGGTTATCGGAAAGTGGAAAGACAGGGACGGAACATACTTAATCTTTATCGATACGAAAAGAGACGGTATAACCAGCAGACCTCTCAGGCTTTATAAACTCGACACCGGCACCTGGGTCATGGGCATATACGAATACGAGTACCAGATAGTGAAGTAAAAGGAGCACTTTATGACAAGCCACCAAGACACGGTAAAAAAACTCAAGGCCGGGCTTACCGATTTTGCGGGGATAGACCTTAATACCCACCCTTTGATGGTAAGGCTCGAGGACAACGCCATACTACTGGAAGGCACGGTCGAGAACATCAGGCAGAAGAAAAAAGCTCTCTTCATAGCGCAGGGCCTTGAAGGGACCTCCGGGGTTATAGACAGGCTCAGGGTAATCCCCTCAACGCAGATGGGCGATAAAGAAATAGCAGCCCACATACGCGACGCCTTTACCCAGGAGCAAACGCTGGACGCTTCCATGATAACCACCGAGATAACGGAGGGTGTCGTTGATATCGAAGGTCAGGTCGCCTCTCTTACGCACAAACGCATCGCGGGGGTACTCACCTGGTGGGTACCGGGCGTGACCGAGGTCATAAACAGCCTTGAGGTCACTCCCCCGGAAAAGGACAACGAAAGCGAGATAACCGATGCGGTAAGGATCATCCTCGAAAAAGACCGCCTCGTGGACGAGAGCTCCATCAAGGTCACGACCGAAGGATGGGTCGTAAGGCTCTCAGGAGCGGTAAAGAGCGAAGAGCAGAAAGAAGCCGCAGAGAACGACGCCTGGTATGTATGGGGCGTGAACGACGTTATAAACGAAGTAGAGGTAGTAAGCAGCCCCTAAAGGTAGCCACCTATTATCAATCTAGGAGATGATGCTTGCCTATCACCTTAACGGTACTGGCCTGAGGGCCCTTCTCTCCAAGCTCTTCTACGAACCTGACCTCAGTGCCCGTCTCAAGCTTATCAAACTCAGCGTCAAGAACGCTGTTCTCGTGAAAGTAGATATCCCTGCCGTCCGAGCTCTCGATCGTCCCGTACCCCTCATCAATAAAAAGCTCCGAGATCCTGCCGTGCGGCGGAACCTCATGCGTCTTCACATCACTGCGACTTCGGCTGGCGTACTCCTTCAGCTGCCGGCTCATGGCGTCAAAGGCATCGCTTATGGCCAGATATACATCCTCATGCGCCTGATGCTTTTTGGGGTCCCTGTCGACCACCAGCTCCTTACCCGGCACGGTCACATCGATCCTCACATGATAGATGTTACCCTTGTGCTGATGCTTATGGGGAGCCTCGACAACGACATGACAGTTCATTATCCGGTCGTAGAGCTTGTCAAGATTCTCGGCCTCTTGCCTTACCGCCGCCTCCACCGCATCCGAACGGTCTATATCGCGAAAAGTGATCTTTAATGGTAACTGCATATAACTTACCTCCAAATTTATTATTGATGACGCTTAACTATACCACAAGAGTCTACTACTTATCTTTTGTTTTTTAAAGCATTAAAACCCTGAGCAAGGACGCACCGAAACATCAAGCATTCCCTATCTCTTAACTCCTCACTCATTTTCCAAATTATTAATCATCATATCAACTTTTTTAAATCTATCTT
>DAOVXI010000163.1 GCA_030636245.1 Deltaproteobacteria bacterium | reverse complement strand
GATCCTGATTCTGCAGGAAAGATATTAGACGGCCTGAAGGTTCACGGAGGGCTTGAGCAGGCGGAACGGTACATTGATCTTTGCTCGATCCAGGATGTATTTATCGCGATACCCGAGAAGAACTGGGACAAGACAAAGGATATTATAAATCATCTTCAGCACAAGGCGGAACGTGTACTCTTTGTACCTGGTATCTCAGGTATCGCAATGCTCGGCACCAAACTATTGCACTTTTTCCATGAACAAACATTCGTTATAGAAGTGAACAATAATGTCTCCGGGCCGATGAGCATCTTCATGAAGCGATGCTTTGATCTGTTCCTTTGTATCTTATCTCTGCCTTTTCTGCTCTTAGTTGTCGGTGTATTAGCGCTGATCATTAAGATCGACTCAAAGGGACCGATATTCTTTTCACATAAAAGGGTGGGACAAAGAGGCAAGCCATTCAGTTGCCTGAAGTTCAGATCAATGCACAGTGATGCGGAGAAAAAACTTCAGGATCTTCTTAAGAGCGACCCGAAGATCAAGGAGGAATGGGAGCGTTACTATAAGCTTAAGGATGATCCGAGGATAAGCAGAGTTGGAAAGATACTAAGAAAAACCTCGCTTGATGAATTGCCACAGATATTCAATGTCATCGCAGGTCAGATGAGCATAGTCGGCCCGAGACCGGTAACGCAGGATGAGATCGATAACTACTATAAGGATCAAGCGGAGTTCTGCTTCTCCGCACCACCGGGGATAACAGGGCTATGGCAGGTATCCGGAAGAAGTGACGTGGATTATGACGAACGTATCTCGCTCGACTCTTGGTATATAAGGAATTGGAACCCTTGGATCGATATCGTTATCATATTTGAAACTTTTAAGGCGGTCTTACAGAAAAAAGGTGCCAGATGAGCCTCATTAAAGATCGTCGAGACCTTATGGGAGAGAAGATCATGCTAGTATTCGCGGTCATTATCCCTTGGCAACTATTCTTTAGCTTATACGGGCAGATAGACCTGCCTGTCTCATTCCTTGTCTTATTGATCGGTTTTACTATAGTATCATTCTTCTTATGGACATCCGGAAAAACTAAAGTTGATGTAATTCAAGAGGTCTCAACACAAAAGAGTGCAGAACAATGCTGAAGAAAGTACTGACGTTATCTTCCGGAAGTGCTATCGGAAAGGTCTCCGGTGTAATACGGGAAGTACTATTTGCGTCCTTCTTTGGGACCTCCGCTATTGCCGATGCCTACCGCGCCGCGTTAACCCTTACCTTGGCCCCGGTACATCTTTTTACCTCTGATGCTCTGGATTCAGCTTTCATCCCTCAGTTCAGCAAAGACCGTGTGAATAACCGAGCTTCAGCATGGTCACTATTCAACGGAGTAGGCTTGATGATCTTGTTTCTGTCCTTGGTTACCGGAGGGGTTCTTTACTTCTTTGCCCAATTTTGGGTCTCTCTCGTACTGCCAGGCTTTGTCGGTGAGAGCTTTGAGCTTGTGGTGCTTATGATACGGGTTATGGCATGGGGCGTGCCGTTATATGTTCTCTCCGCTCTTTTAATAGCTCTTGATATTGCAAATGGGAACTTCAGGCTTGCGGCCATACGGCCGCTTGTGCAGAATTTTGGTATCATCACTGCGATCATTGCGGCGTTTTTAAGTGAGAATCCTGTCTGGATCGCATGGTGGTTCGCTGGCACCTACCTTCTTTTCAGCATTTATGAGATAATTAGGCTACTCAGGACCGGGGTTTTACAGGAAGATTGGTACCGTCACTGGGGTGATATCCGTCCGGCAACCAAGAGATTCTGGGAGGCAATGAAGCCAATGGCGTTTTTCTCTCTGATCATTCAGGCTAATGCAATTTTGGAGAAGGCTGTGGCTTCATTGATCGGTCCCGGTGCGGTTGCTACCATAGATTATGCTAGACTTATACCCGAGACAGCACAGGTGCTTTTGATAGTGCCCATAGGACTTGTAAGCCTTTCAGCAATGGTGAGCCTGGATGATAGTGTAGTTAGTGAACGTACCGACCGTATATCGGCGATGATACTGCTTTTATTGATTCCATTGAGCGGATTTTTGCTGGTCTCCGCCCAGGAGATAATAACGGTGATCTACGGCAGGGGAGCTTTTGATGAAAACTCTATACAGTTAACATCCGAGGCGCTTCGCGGAATGGCTGTGGGAACCTGGGCCGCCAGCCTGTCCTATGTTATTCATAGGATATACAATTCGAGGATGAAGAACCGTCAGGTACTCCGCATAGGGGCCGCCGGTATCTTCGTAAATGCGACTTTCAACGTCCTGGCATATAAGTACCTGGGCGTAATGGCAATTGGGCTGGGTTTCAGCCTTGGTGGTATTGTAATGGCCTGGCTTTATATCCGTGGGCTGGATGAGAAGAAGTTGATGAAGCAGGTAGCAAAACTATCTGTGCTGGGGGTGGGGCCATATATTGTAATAGCCTTGCTTTTGATCAATTATCAGCTACCTTCACTTGCTTCACTAGCTCTCCAGATGATATGGTGCTGTATGTTCTGGGGAGCCGTATTTATGGCTGCCCCGTCGACCCGTGATATACTCCGGCAGTTTGCCGGACGAATCACTTCACTTAGAGAGAGGTCATGATAAAAGAACTTACAAAAGATATTATATTGTTATTCTCTCAGGCAAGAAAGCTAACGAATCCCTATGCTTTGAACTTGCTAAAAAGCATACATGGGAGTGGCGTCTGGAGCAGATAATGAAACCATTATCTGACAAGTGGATCTCGCTTCAAGAAGATTCGTAATCTTAGATGATATAATTATAGATAAAACTTAGCTATCTATTAATATTAATAAATATGTTATAATTTAAAATAAAATTAAGAGGGAACTAAAAATGAAAAAAGCGATGATCACAGGAATAAGGGGACAGGATGGTGCATATCTGGCAAAACTTCTGCTCGATAAAGGATATGAGGTTATTGGAGCTGACCGAAGAAGCTCTGACTCAACTTCGTGGAGAATGAAGTCGCTCGGAATAGAAGGTAAGATAGATATCAAATACATGGACCTTCTGGAACAAGCAAATGTATTCGATACAATAAAAAAAATACAGCCTGATGAGATTTATAATCTTGCCGCGCAAAGTTTTGTTCAAGTTTCATTTGAACAACCTTACCTTACCTCACAGATAGACGCTCTTGGAGTACTTAACGTGCTTGAAGCTATCAGGCACTATAGTCCGAATACTAAGTTCTATCAGGCTTCGACCTCCGAGATGTTTGGCAAGGTCCAGGCAGTGCCTCAGAACGAGGACACGCCATTTTATCCCAGAAGTCCTTATGCTGTAGCAAAACTCTACGCTCACTGGATGACTGTGAACTATAGAGAATCATATGGGCTTTATGCATGTTCCGGTATATTATTCAACCACGAATCACCACTGCGTGGCATTGAGTTCGTTACAAAGAAAATAACCAATGCGGTAGCCAGGATCAAACATGGAGTCCAGGATAAAGTAACGCTTGGCAATCTTGACGCAAAAAGAGACTGGGGCTTTGCAAAGGAGTATGTTGAAGCTATGTGGCTTATGCTACAACAGGAAAAACCACAGGAGTATGTAATAGCTACAGGTGTTACATCAACTGTAAGAGAATTCGTTGAAGCATCCTTCAAGGCCATAGATATTGAGCTCGAGTGGCAAGGTGAGGGCATAGACTCAAAAGGGATCAATAAAGGAACGGGAGATGTTGTCGTGGACATCTCACCGGATTTCTACAGGCCCGCAGAGGTTGAATTACT
>DAOVXI010000226.1 GCA_030636245.1 Deltaproteobacteria bacterium | reverse complement strand
GCGCTTCCGGGCTGACGTTTGGATTGTATGACACGGTTAAATTGTGTTTTCTTAAAGCTCGAACCTCCGACCATGGCCGTGACATAACCTGTTGCCGGCTCTATGGCAAGAAGCGAGGCTTCGGCCAGCGGTTCCTGGGTCAGCTTGAATGTTATGGGCGAGAGTTCGTCATCGGGAAGTCTTCTTACGGAAACTTCAATGACATCGCCTTCCTTGAATAGTGTTATAGGCTCCATCTCAATGCCTCCGTCCGGGTCATTGGTCGGGTTAAAGATGTTCGCCCATTTGAAGTAGCGGTAGGGGATCTTGCCGCTACGGCTACCAACGGAGACATATAGTGTTTTGTCTTCTTCGTCTATTGATGTGATGACGCCGTGATAATACTTGCCTGCTTGTATGGGAAATCTTTCAAGATGCCTGTCGGTCTCCTGAGTAAACTCTTCAAACTCTTCTGTTGTTTGTATGGTCTTTATCGGACCGCGGTATCCGCGGCGCGCGTCGTGGTTCCTGAGGCCATAGGTTACAGCTTCGTTTGCAGCAACCTGCATATCTACATCCAGTGTTGTGTATATTTGGAGGCCACCTTTGTATAAAAGCTCCTCTCCGAACTTCTCTTCAACGTGTCGTCGTACATGTTCCGTAAAGTATGAGCCGACCCACATACTGTCAACTTTTTTAGACTTGAATTTTATAGATTCACTAAGGGCTTTTTCTCTCGCCTCGCGTGTGATATGTCCCTCTTCGTTCATTCGCCTTAAGACGGATACCTGACGTTTCCTTGCCGCCTCAGGGTTTATGTAAGGAGAGAACCTGCTTGGAGCCTGTGGAAGTCCTGCAAGCAGAGCGCTTTCCGCAACCGTAAGCTCTGTTACGTCTTTACCGAAGTATGTTTCACTTGCAGCTTGAACCCCGTAGGCACCGCTCCCGAAGTAGATCTGGTTAAGGTACAGGTACAGGATGTCCTCTTTGCTGAGGCTTTTTTCCATCCTTTTGGCCAGCACTGCCTCTCTTATCTTTCTTGAGTATCTTTTCTCGGGGCTCAGAAAAAATGTTTTTGCGACCTGCTGGGTTATGGTGGAAGCGCCTCCTCTTTCACCGTAGATGAAGTTCTTGTATATGGTTCTTAATATGGCTAAGTAGTCGATTCCTCCATGTTCGTAAAACTTGGCATCCTCAACGGAAAGGAAGGCATTCTTCAGGTGACCCGGCATTACTTCCAGGGACACTACTATGCGTCTTTGAAGGTAGAACTCGCCGATGACCTGACCGTCACGGGCATAGACCTTGGTTATAAGGTTGGGGCTGTACTCCTCGACCGCGTTAAGGGAAGGAAGGTCGTGCGTGAGATAGATAAATATGCCAAGCGATAGGATAAGACAAGAGCCTGCGGCCCCTGCGACTCCGTATAGGATATGTTTAAGTTTAATGGATCTAATAGAGAGCATAATCTATTAATTTATCAAAAAAATGCCTTTAAATCAAGTATTGGTAAGGTTCAAAGGCCACATGGTATTGAAATAACAGTGAAATTAGGGTAAATTAT
>DAOVXI010000007.1 GCA_030636245.1 Deltaproteobacteria bacterium | reverse complement strand
ATACATTTTCTTAGCGATAAAGTTAAGATAAAAAGTGGAGATAGTGTACTTATTAACGGTGCTTCAGGGTCTGTCGGTACAGCTTCAGTACAAATAGCAAAATATTATGGCGCAGAGGTTACAGGCATAGACTTGTCACCGGTTGCGATAGATGTTGCGAGGGAACATTGTAGTCAGAGCGGCCTTAATATAGATTACCGTGTTTCAGATATTACCGGGCTCAAGGATAAAGGCGAGTTTGATGTTATTCTTTGCTCCGAGGTCTTGGAGCATGTTGATGACCTCAATGAATTTTTAAGAGAAGCGTTGCTAAAACTTAAGAGTGGGGGTATTTTTCTATTCAGCACTATTAATAATACCCTTAAGGCAAAGTTCCTGACGATCTTTATGGCGGAGGACATATTAAGGCTCTTGCCGCAGGGAACCCATAGCGGTGACAGGTTTATTAAGCCATCCGATCTTGTAAGTATCTTAAGCGACAATGATGTAGAGGTTGAAGAGGTAAAGGGTATGAAGCTTAACCCGATAAAGTTGAACTTCAGCATTACCAAGGATACCTCGGTAAACTATATCGGCTATGGTGTAAAGAGATCGTAACCTAGAGAGCTTTCTCTATATCTTCAGCCACTATCTTTGCGGCCACTTTAGGATCTGCCGCGTTTCTGATCGGCCTTCCTACTACGATATAATCCGCCCCGTCCCGTACGGCTTCAAAAGGTGAGACGATCCTTTTTTGGTCATCGCTTTTAACGTCTAAGTCCTTGAGTCTTATTCCCGGGGTTATGGCAAGCAGTTCATCTCCGAGAGAGTCCTTTACATTCTTTACCTCAAGCCCTGAACATACGATCCCGGCGCAACCCGAGTTCTTGGCGAGCCTTGCTCTATGCAGCACCAGCTTAGAGGGGTCTGTGAGTTCATCTATGAAGCCAATGGATTTAAGGCTCTCTGCGGATTGACTCGTAAGCACTGTTACGCCTAGCACCTTTACGGTGCCTGCTTCTTCAACAGCGGCCTTTAAAAGCTCACCGCCTTCATCCGTATGAACTGTTATGAAATCAACACCGAGCGATGCGGCGGAGCGCATGGCGCGCCTTACTGTCTCAGGAATGTCATGGAACTTCATATCCAGAAAGATCTTAGCGTTCGGCGCGGCCTTCCTAACAGCCTCAACAACGCTTGGGCCCTCCTTAACAAAAAGTTCGAGACCGATCTTGAAAACACCGACGCTATCCTTGAGAAGCGTGGTAAACTTCAAGGCTTCTTCTTTACTTGAAACATCAAGTGGGAAAATTATTCTTTCTGTAGGCTTCATTTTAATGTTTCACCGTAGCTTAGTAGCTCTGTTCTTGTGACAACGGACTCAAACGGGCAGTGCTCCGAGACGGCCTCATATCCACCTTCTTCTCTGTCGACAAGGGCAAGAGCGGCTACGACCTCAAAGCCTGCTTCTTTTGCTTTTTCTATCGCCTGTATGGTTGAGCCGCCGGTCGTTACGACATCGTCAACCACAATAACTCGTGCGCCTTCACTCAATACACCCTCTATCCAGCGTTGAGTGCCGTGCTTCTTTGCTTCTTTTCTGACTATGAATACGTTCAGGGGCGCGCCTTCCTGGTTGCTTACCATAGCTGCCGAGTATGCAAGTGGGTCTGCACCGAGGGTCAACCCGCCTATGCCGTCTACTTTCTTATCTTTTATGATATTGAATATGGCGCGGCCGGTGAGCTCAATTCCGTTTGCGGAGAGAACTGTTTTCTTAACGTCCACATATATATCGCTTTTTTTTCCTGACGCAAGCGTGAATCCGAAGTCAGGGTCATATTTAAAGCTTTGTTTGTATAATATTTCGATAAGTTTTTGTTTAATAGAGTCGTTGTTCACGTTAGAGATCCTTTCAGTGAGGTTGTGTTGCGGTTATGAGTATAAATTGGAAGGCTTACTGTGTCAAGGGAAGATATGAGGTTTTAACAAGGTTTCTACTTTTACTCGGAATACTCATAGATCTTGCCCTGATAATTCTTAAGAACGATCTTACCGGGCTCTGTACGCACAACATTTTCCGGACCAACAGGTATCTTGCCGCCCCCACCGGGTGCGTCAATTACAAAAGTTGGAATAGCGTATCCGGTCGTGTGTCCCCTTAAGCCATCAATTATATCAATGCCTTGTTTTACGGGGGTTCTGAAGTGGCTTGTTCCGAGAGCCGGATCACATTGATACATATAGTACGGGCGAACCCTGATGGTCAAAAGCTTCTTGAAGAGCTCAGTCATTGTTGCAAGGTCGTTGTTTATACCATTCAAAAGTACTGTTTGACTCCCAAGAGGTATGCCTGCGTCTGAGAGCTTTGCGCAAGCCTCGGCAACTTCAGGGGTTATCTCGCGAGGATGAGAAAAGTGTATGCTCATATAAACAGGATGATACTTCTTGAGCATTGTTACGAGTTTATCGTTGATCCTCATTGGCAAGGTAGCCGGGACACGTGTTCCTATGCGTATCATTTCAAGGTGAGGTATTTTGCTGAGTTTGCTTATGTATTGCTCCAGATGGTCTGTTGTAAGCATTAACGGATCGCCACCGGATATTAGAATATCCCTAATGGAGTTGTTCTTCATGATGTATTTATAAGCTTTATCAAAGTTCTTTATGCTCATCGGAGGACGTTCTTCACCGACAATACGATTTCGTGTGCAGTAGCGGCAATACATTGCGCATGAGTCGGTAACAAGAAGCAGGGCCCTGTCCGGGTAGCGGTGTACAAGGCCGGGAACAGGGGTGTGTGAGTCTTCACCGCACGGGTCAAGCATCTCACTTCCGGAAACCGTTAATTCATCTATTCTTGGTATCGCTTGTTTTCTTATTGGGCAATTAGGGTCGGTTTTGTCGATAAGAGAAAAAAAGTAAGGGGTTATAGCCATTGCTAAACGACCTTTAGACTTTCTAAAGCCGTCTTTCTCTTCGGGTGTTAAGGTTATTAGTTTTTTGATTTCTTTAAAGGAAGTTATGCGGTTGGCAATTTGCCATTTCCAGTTATGAAATTCGGGGTCGGATAAATAATTATCAAGCGGATCTGCTTGAAGATTTGTTGCAAGATTATTATTTTCTAAGTGCGGGTCGAAAGGACTTGACATTACTTCTCCTCTTTCATTAAGAGAGGTTTCAGGTTCCTTTTAAACTTCGTTGTATAAATTTAAAATATAGTCATTGATAAATTAATCTGTTACTTAACTTTATAAAATTATAATAACATTTAATCAAAACTTGTCAAGAGTAAATACTTATAATTTTATTTTTTTCAAAGTAAAGTTATGTTGTATGACAAACTTTTTAGATGGAATTTTTTTATAGAATAACAACACATAAAAAAATGATTTGAGGTGAGCGCATAAAAAATAAATGCACCATAAAGTTAAGAGAGAAATTTAAAAGAATTAAAGGTGAAGGAATATTGAGAAGCAGATAAAGTTTATTTAAGAAAGCGGTTGGGTGGTCGAAGGAGGTCTTGCTGTTATGATAATGGCGGAAGGGGGAGGGCGTCGACCCCTCCAGCCCCCGCTAGGGCGACAAACGAGTTTTGAAGACACGCAGGGCCACCGGGCCCTATCCCCTTCCATAAAAAAAAGAAATAAAAACAAGCGTCGCTTTGAACAGCTTTTTTCCAATCCGTCGGTAAGCTTTTAAGGTTTTTAACCAAAACCCCTAATCCTTTGGAATCTCGGCTTATTTCCTCTTAGGCTAACCTCCTTAGGCGGTTTGTACGCGCCCTACGGATGGTAATTACGCTTTCACGTTAGTTCAAGCAACGCCTGATATGTTATTCCCTACTTATATTTTACCATATGGGGCAAAAACTTCAATACGTAGCTTCAATTTTTAAGCTTTGTAGAGAGGAGTTCCATGAAGTCTTCTTCATTGTTAATTTCAACTGAGATATTAATGGAAAATGCATTCCTAAGTTGTTTTTTTATTTTAGTTATCTTCACCGCGTCTTTTTCGGTAGTTACTATGAGCTCGCAGTCTTTTGATAGTTCTTCGATCCTGTCTATATCCTCATCTCTGTACCAGTGATGGTCCGGAAAGAAAAGTGAAGCACTAACAGTTAACCCTAGATCACTTAGGGTCTTTAAGAATGAATCGTTGCGTGCCAAGGCCGAGAAAGCGAAGATCTTTTTACCATTCATTGATGATATCGGAAAACTCTTTTTGCTCGAGAGCTCGGTCGCTGAAGTTACTTTATAATTGAAGTTAAAGAATTGAGCGGCTATATTATTGAAGTTACTTTGCGTAGCACCGCGTGAGAGGATAAGTTGGGCTCTATTTAAAGCGGATAGCGGTTCCCTAAGAGGCCCGTGCGGCAAAAGCCTTGCTTGTTTGGTAACACGGTCATCAATCAATACAATATCGATATCGCGCTGTAGAGAGAGATGCTGAAAGCCGTCATCAAGTATTATCACGTCCGGATCAAATCGATCAATGAGGAGCTGTGCGCCGTCAATTCTTTTTGAAGCTACCGCGACAGGAACATCACTTATAGAATTAGCCATTAGATACGGTTCATCTCCGGCAAGATGAAGGTCAGCTAATAATTCCTTGCCGTCACTTATGAGTAGTGAGTTCTTGCTGTTACTGCGTCCATAACCTCTGCTTAAGATCGAAACGCTAAACCCGTTAGCTTTTAGTTTGTTGGCGAGGAATAATGTCATAGGGGTTTTACCGCTACCTCCGACGGTAATGTTGCCGACACTGATAACTTTGCACGGAACTTTTTTACTACGCAGAATATTATATCTATATAGTAAGAGTCTAAGCCATACCGCGATAGAGTATAAGGAGGAAAGAGGGGTGAGAATGAGTCCGGCAAAAAAGCCCGGGTCTTCTCCGGCGATCGCCTTTTCAATTATGCTTTTGTTAGTTATCATTGTTAAATAATATCTTTGAGATTATGTTATATGCTTTATCAGTGGCACCGGTATTGTTGGTTACAACGCTTAAGGCGGCTTGCCCGATAGATGCGGCCTTGTCATTATCTTTAAGAATATCGATAATGACATCCTTAAGCGTATCCTCTGTGATCATTATTCCGCCACCGGCATTTTCCAGCATCTCTGCCATATACTTATAGCTTTGAAGATGGGTTCCGAACAGAACAGGTTTAGAGTACATGGCAGGCTCCAGAAGGTTGTGGCCACCCGTGTCGACCAGAGTTCCGCCCACAAAGGTCAGGTTCGCTATGGAATAGAACTTTACAAGCTCACCCATGGTATCCAGGATAAGTACGTCTGACCTCTCAAGTGTTTCATGATAACTTCTTCGAGCGTAAGCAATAGCTGAGTTCTTTAGTAATTCCTCAACCTTGTTACAACGATTTGAATGACGCGGTGCAATAATGAGTTTCAGCTCCGGAATTATCTTTTTAGCAGCCAGGTAGGATGAAATAATGATGGCCTCCTCTCCATCATGAGTCGATCCGGCGATAAACAGCTTATCAGTTACGGAAACCATAAGTTCGCTACGCAAGGCCTCAGCGTCAACTTCCTTTGTTTCTGCCTTTACATCAAACTTCAAATTGCCGCATGTCGTAGCTTTGTCAGCTTTAACCCCGAGGGTTATCGCCATCTGCGTGTCAGCGTCGGTGCAGCCCATGTAGTGCTCCATGTTTGAGAAAATATTCTTAAATAAAAATGAGAAACGTTTATAGTTCTTGAAACTTTTTTTACTGATAGAGCCGTTTACGACAATAACCGGAACGTGTTCTTCATTCATTATGCGTAGAGTATTTGGCCATATCTCCTTTTCAATAAGGATAAATGTCTTGGGGTTGACCTTTCGAACAACGCGTCTAACTATCCATGAAAGATCTAAGGGGAAGTAGATAAGAGAATCTATGATTCCCTTGCCCTCTTTCATGGCGACAGCATTCCCTGTAGGGGTTATGGTAGAGAAAACGATCATAAGCTCCGGGTGCTCATGCTTAAGCCTTTTTACGAGTGGCATTGCGGCCATTGTTTCACCTACGCTTACAGCGTGGATCCATATAACATTCTTGGCCAGAGTCCCTCTCAGTACGCGCGGGCTTATAACCCCGAACTTTTGAAGCAGACCTGAGCTGTGCTTTCCCGTAGTTATCATCCTTATAAGAATAAAAGGCGACAACAGGATAAGTGCCAGGTGGATTGCTATGTCATATATAAGGTTCACTTAATTTTTTTTATCGAAGTACTCATCGGCACGCTTGGTTATCTCCTCAAGCTTACGTTGCAGCTCGAGGGTTTTTTCTTTTATCACTTCCTTCGAGGGACGAGGGCCGACGATAACAGGTTCTGCACAAATGAAGACACCTTTGGTGAAAAGACCAGGGATCAGGAAGCTATCCCAACTGGATAGAGTTTTTTTTTCAGAGAACCGAAGGTTATTGGGTAAATAGGTAGGCCCGTTTTTGAGGCGAGTTGTACCGTGCCTGTCTTGGCGATACGAGGGGGACCTTTTGGTCCGTCAGGGGTCATGCTAATGCTGCTGCCTTGCTTTACGGCCTTCAGCAGCCCTTTGAAGCCGCCGATCCAGCCGCGCGTAGAAGAACCAATCACGGAGGTTATGCCGAGCTTTGTCAGCGTTTTAGCGGAAAAGGCTCCATCCTCGTGAGGGCTTGCAAGGTTGGTAAACTTTGTGCCGAATGATGCGAAAGGCATCATCAAGAGCCTTCCGTGCCAGAACGCAGCAATGATACGTCCGCCGCTTTTTAGATGTCGTTCGTATTCATCAAAGCCAACGAATTTAAAGCGCACGGTAAGAGCAATAAATTTAACAAGAAATGCAGCTATTGACGGACCGATCAGCAGTATGAGTTTCTTTTTTATGCGTTTAGAAGGTTTTTGCATGTAAATTCCTTTTAAAGTTTTATTCTGCTTCTTCTGTCTTCTTGAATTGCAAATGGTAAAGCCTCGAGTACTCTTGTTGATTATTCAAAAGGTCATCGTGCTTTCCTGACTCAACAATTTTGCCATCTTTTAAAACTATAATCTGATCAGCATTTGTGATCGTGGAAAGCCTGTGTGCGATAACAAAAACCGTTCGGCCTTTCATGAGATTTCTAAGGCCTGTTTGCACCTCATGCTCGCTTTCCGTGTCGAGGGAGCTTGTCGCTTCGTCCATTATGAGTATGGGAGCGTTCTTTAGTATGGCTCTTGCGATAGAAATTCTTTGGCGTTCTCCACCGGAGAGCCTCACGCCACCTTCACCGATAAGTGTATCATAACCGGCGGAGAGTTTTGAAATAAAACCATGTGCGTTAGCCGCGATCGAGGCATTCTTAACTTATTCAAAACTCTTCTTGCTGTCTCCGTAATCTATGTTGTTTAGAACAGAGTCGTCAAAGAGGACCACTTCCTGAGTTATAACGGCTATGTTTGATCTGAGCGAGCCAAGGGTAAAGTTGTTGATGTCTTTTCCGTCTATAGATATACTGCCGGAGTCTATGTCATAGAACCTTGGCAGGAGATTTACAAGTGTTGTCTTCCCTGAGCCGCTTGAGCCGACTATGGCGAAGGTCTCGCCTTTTTTTGCCACAAGGTCTATGCCCTTTAAAACCGCTTTGTCACCATAAGAAAAATGAACGTTATCTAGCTCTATGCCGTTATTAAGTCCTTTCATTGTGTCATTGCCTACAACTTCATGTGTTTCTGATTTTGAGTCCAATACCTCAAAGATGCGGATGGCACCGGCTACGCCTTGTTGAAGTGTAAGGTAAGTTATGTTCAAAACCTTTAAGGGCTGGTACATAAGAAGCACCGCGGTAAAGGTTGATATAAATACCTCAGGCGCAAGTGTTCCGTTGGCGATCCTCGTGGCTGCGTAGAGTATCGTAAGCGCAAAGGCGCAGGCTCCGAATGCCTCCATTAGCGGGCTTGAGAGACCGCGTACCTTAATGGCTTTTATCACATACTTTGTGAGGCGTTCGTTTTCTTCACCGAACTTTCCTACCTCATACTTCTCCATGCCAAATGCCTTAACTATTCTGACACCTTTAATTGATTCTATAATGATCGAGTTGAGCAGAGCCATTGTCATCTGACCTCGCGTAGAAACGCTCTTCATCCTCTTGCCGAGCTTTAAGGCCGGGTACATCGCGAGAGGAAATCCGACGGAGGCTATCAAGGCGAGCTTCCAGTCCATGCCTATAATAAAGATGATGAGAGCGATAAGTGTTAAACTCTGTTTAAGCAGGTGCATGGCTGTATCGGTAACGGATTTTTGGAGCATTGCCACGTCATTTGTTATTCTGGAAGATATCTGTCCGGTGGTGGTTGAAACAAAGTAATCTATGGGCAGCTTTAGAATGTGAGAGAAGAGCTCCTTCCTCAGGTCGGCGATTATTCGCTGACCGATAAAGCCCATGTAGTAGGCGTTCGCAAAAGAAGCGATACCCTTAAATATCGAGACAAAGACGATGGCAAGCGGAATAACGTAAGCAACGGTATCTGCCGGCAGCGTAAAGAGATCGAAAGGCACGATGTTTATGGGTTTTTCTGTCCCGGTAAAGAGCAGCTTTATGGCAGGGCCTATAAGATAGGCGAGCGCGCCAGTGAGCACAGCAAACATAAGCATAAAGAATACAGAGAGTATGAGCCGACCGGTATAGGGTTTTATGTAGTTAAGGAGGCGAAAATAAATTTTAATTGTAGATTCTTCGTTAGCCATACATTAATTCCTTGATCGCCGATGCCGCTCGTTTTGGTGCGTCCCTAAGTTTAAGTTTTGCTTGGACCTCTTTTAGTCCGCTAAGCATCTCATCCCTTACCTTATCATCGGTTAGTATCTTTTTGAGTTCATCTGTTATCTTCCGAGGGTTAGCGTTGTGTTGCAAAAGCTCCGGTACGATCCTTTTACCCGCAATGATATTTGGAAGGCCAATATTTTTAATCCCTATAAGAAGTTTTCCAATAACATATGATGGCAGTGACACCTTGTATATGATCACCATGGGCACGTCAAGCATTGCTGTTTCAAGGGTGGATGTGCCTGATTTAACAATGCTAACGTCTGATGCCCTGCGGGCTGTTTGTGATGAATCGCGAACTACTAATGGCTTAATGTGCTCACCCTGAGAAAGTTCATTGATGAGGCTGTTATCTATGCTGTTTGCTGCAGCCACTATAACCGTAAATTCCTCATTAAGTGTTTCTTGGAGGAGCTTAACAGATCTTAGCATCGTCGGCAGCAACCTTCTGACCTCTTCTGTTCTGCTTCCGGGTAGCAGTGTGATGACCCGCTTATCTTTGTCTATACCGAGCGCTTCTCGGGCTTCACTCTTAGTTTGCGTGCATTTTATGGTGCTTAGAAGCGGGTTACCCACATATTCAACATCGACCCCTGCTTCCTTGTATAGTATCTCTTCGAAAGGATAAACAACGAGCATTTTACTTACAAGCCTTGCGATTGTTTTTATCCTGCCTTTTCTCCATGCCCATATCGTAGGGCTTATGTAATATACGATAGGTATATGCTGCTCTTTTACGAACTTAGCGAATCTTAGGTTGAAGTCAGGGTAGTCAATAAGTACGGCACAATCGAAGCTATCTTTTTTTATCATTTCTTTTAAAGCGTTAAAGGCGCTTTTTATCTCAGGGAGTTTTTTTATTACCTCAACTATCCCGATCACTGATATTTCTTTTGAATCAATACCAATTAGTCCGGAGCGCCGCATGCGATCACCGCCCATGCCCATGATCTTAACCCCGGGCAATGTTTCCTTTAATGCGTCTATCAAGGTGCTGCCGTGCAGGTCGCCGCTTTCCTCACCGCTTATGATAAGTATTTTTTTCACCTTATCATCCGAGACGGTGTTATAGGCATCTATGTTTGCTTCCTGCTGCAAATTAGCTTCCGCTTTCAATATTTTTAAAAATCTGTTGCAGCGATTTTTCAACTGAAACCTGGATCCTGGCCGCAACGTCAAGGGCACGTTTGCCGTCATGACCGCTTACAATCGGTGACGAGCCATTTTCAATACACTCTAGGAAGGATTTAATTTCCTCAAAAAGCATGTCTTTTCTTTCAATTGTTATCTCTTCTTCTTTTATCTGAGGCAGTCCTTCTTTGCCTCTATCAATGCTGGAAAGGTTAATCTTCTGCTCTGCGTAATCAATTGAGATATATGCATCCGGCTGGAACAGCCTGATCCTGCGTAGAGTCTCTTTACTTATCCTGCTTGCCGTAACGTTTGCGACACAGCCGTTCTTGAACTTTATTCTTGCATTAGCAATATCGACCTTTCCTGATATGACCGGGATACCGGTTGCGTCTACGCTTTCAACTTCATCCGCTACAAGGTTTAAGATTATGTCTATGTCATGGATCATAAGGTCAAGGACAACATCAACATCTGTTGCTCGGTTAGGAAAAGGGGAGAGCCTGTGCGATTCGATAAATACAGGGTTCTTAACTTTGTCCTTGAGGGCAACAACTGCGGGGTTGAAGCGTTCAAGGTGCCCAACCTGCAGTATTACATTTTGTTTTTCAGCTTCCGCTATTAGGTCTTCCGCCTCTTTTGCGGTCTTGGTTATTGGTTTTTCAATAAGAACATGAGTTCCGCTCTTTATAAAGTCCATGCCAATTGTGGCGTGTGACTCGGTTGGCGTTACGATACTAACGCAGTCAACCTTGCCTAAGAGGTCTTTGTAGTCGCTATATGCCTTGGTTGAGAACTCTTTTGCGATCTCTTCGGCGCGCGCTGTGTTAGGGTCAACAACCGCAACGAGTTCGCTGTTTTCAAGTTTAGAGTACTTCTCGGCGTGAAATCGTCCGAGGTAGCCCACTCCGATAACAGCGGTTTTAAGGTTACTCATCTTCCTAGTCCTCCTGTGTTTCGCTGTCCTTTTTTAATCTCTCTTTAGCGATCCCTCTGGTGGCGTTCTCAATGAACTCTATGAATCGCTGTGCGTGTTTGGATCCCTGTAGCTCGTCCTCAAGTTTCTTTGCGGCATCCTTAATTGAAAGCTGAGATCTGAAGATAATGTTGTATGCCTCTTTAATCTCCTTGATCTCTTCCTTTGGTATGTTTTGTCTTTTAAGCCCTATTCGATTAAGTCCGTATACGTGAGCTCTGTTCCCTACAGCCATCACATAAGGAGGGATGTCCTTACTTACCGCCGAGGCGCCACCGATTATACAGAAGGCTCCTATGCGAACGAACTGGTGGACCGCAACAAGACCGCCGACGATGGCCTTTTCCTCAACCGTTACGTGTCCGGCAAGGGTCGCAGCGTTAGCAAGAATAACGCCGTCGCCTATGTTGCAGTCATGTGCGACGTGAACGTAATTCATGAAGAGTATGTTGGAGCCGCAAACCGTACGTCCGGTGTCCTTTGCCGTGCCGGCGTGGATAGTGACGAACTCCCTTATCACGTTGTTGTTGCCTAATATGGTCTCCGTTTCCTCGCCTTTGTAGGCCAGGTCCTGCGGTGGTGCGCCAACGGAAGAGAATTGGAAAAGTTTGCAGGAGTCCCCTATGGTCGTGCGATCACTCACTACGACATGGGGCCCTATCCATGTGTCTTTCCCTACCTTGACCTTGTCACCGATTATGGAGTAAGGCCCGACCTTGACGCTTGTGTCCAGCTCCGCGCCCGGGTGAATGATCGCTGTCGGATGTATAAGGGTTTTATTATTCATGGTTTATTTGTCAACAATGGTTGCCATAAGTTCCGCGTTCGCAACCAATTTTCCTTCCACAAAAGCTTCACCGGTAAAAGTCCATATCGTGCCCCTGACCTTTTTTACTTTAAGCAGAATCTCCAGCGTGTCTCCCGGGAGAACGGGTTTTCTGAACCTTGCTTTGTCTATACCCATACAGTACCCGACCTTGTTCGTAACATCCGCGCTTTTAAAGGCGAGTATGCCGCCTACCTGCGCCATGGCTTCTATTATAAGCACTCCGGGCATTATCGGATGTCCGGGAAAATGTCCCTGAAAAAAAGGTTCGTTTATAGTAACGTTCTTTATGCCCCTGACGAGCTCGTTCTTCTTAAGCTCCACTATCTTATCCGTCAGTAGGAAAGGATACCTGTGGGGAAGTATTTCCATTATGGTTTTGGTGTCAATGGGCATCTGTTCTTCGCTGCTCATAAAAGCCTCCTTAGTGTGCGTGTCTTATTACTTCTTCTTTTTGTCGGTATCTCTTAGCTCCTCGAGCTCCATCTCAAGTTTTTTTATCCTCTTTGAAAGCTCTGGAAGTTTGGCGTACACGCTCTGAACCCTCAACCACTTTTTGTGGTCCATGGCGGGGTAGCCCGTAAAGACCCCTGGCTCCTTAACGTCGTTCGTAACGCCGCTTCGGGCGCCGAATGTGACGTTGTCCGCTATATCAAGGTGCCCCGCGATCCCGCTCTGACCGGCGATCGTTACGCCGTCGCCGATCGTTGTTGAGCCTGATATGCCAACCTGTGCGACAATGATGCAGCACTTGCCTATCTTTACGTTATGCGCTATCTGCACCAGGTTATCTATTTTTGATCCTGCGCCTATGATGGTCTCACCGATGGTTCCTCTGTCTATGGTAACCGAGGCGCCGAGCTCAACGTCGTCCTCTATTATAACCCCACCGGTTTGAGGTACTTTGAAGGCGCCGGAGCCCTCCTTTGCGTAACCGAAGCCGTCTGAGCCTACGACGGTTCCTGAATGTATGGAAACACGGTCTTTGATCTCAATATTCTCTCTTATCGTTACATTCGGATAGATAAGGCACTGAGAGCCAAGTGTAGAGTTTTTACCGATATAGGTGTTCGCATATATCGAAGAGTTGTCACCTATGCTTGCGTTGTCCTCAATAACAACGTTCGCACCGATATGTACGTTACTGCCTATCTTCGCGCTATCCGCTATTGTGGCACTCTTAGAGATGCCGGCTTCGGGAGCTTCCTTTGGGTTAAGGATCGATAAAACCTTTGCAAAGGCAAGGTAAGGGTCTTCAGCGATAAGAAAATTCTTATCAACGCCCGCATCGGCAAGCTCCTCTGTGACGATCACGGCAGAGGCATTTGTTTCACCGAGGAACCTGGTGTACTTTGGGTTAGAGATGAAGGTTATATCACCTTCTCCCGCAGCCTCAGCACCCATAACGCGGCTTATCTCAGTGTCTCCATTGCCTCTGACACGGCCCTTTATCTTGTCGGCAAGATCCTTAAGCTTCATTGTTCGGTACTTTACTTTTTAGCTCTGGTTCTTTTGTTATACTCTTTGATCACAGCCTCTGTTATATCCCTGTCGCCGGCTGAATAAATAATTGAGCCCGGAACATTGTTAAAGACCAGCTCGTAGCCTTTTTTCTTGGCCAGATCTTTAACTATTTCGGAAAGCTCTTTTATTATCTCGACCTCGACCTCTTGCTTCCTTTTGTTGAAGTCTTTTTCAGCTGCAAGTACCTTGTTCTGGAATTCTTTTCCTCTAGTAAGGAACTCTGCTTTGCTTTTTTCTGATTTTTCCTTGCTCCAGATATCCTTGTTCTTTTCAATTTTGTCACGGAGCTTTAGAAGCTCAGCTTCCTCGGTCTGCAGTTCGTCAGAGATCTGCTGGCTTTCCTCATCAAGCTCCTGAATGGCGCGTTTGCCCTTGTTGCTCTCGTTAAGTGCCCTTTCAAGGTCAATATAGACAATACCGCCATCGCTGGCAAATGAATTCGTGCCCGAGGCCATGGTAACGGCAAACAGGAATAATAGTATCGTGAAAAGTGTTTTTTTAGTCGTCATTTTAATGCTCCTTTTGTTTTTTGTTAAATTAAAGTACGGGTTCCTTAAGTCTTAAAAAATACCGCCTATTGTAAAGTTCCAGTCCGATTGTGTTTCATCATCCTTTTGGTTGAGGTTGTAACCCCATTCGAGCCGTAAAGGGCCCATGGGGGATTGCCATCTGATGCCTGCTCCGGCAGTGCGTTTTATATCTTCAAGGTCAATGGTGCCGTCATAGGCGTTGCCAGCATCAAAGAAGATAACGCCTTGCATGTTGCTCTCGGGAAAAAGCATGAATGTTAACTCAAGATTGGTATATGCCATGATAGTTCCGCCTATGAGATCTCCTGTTAAGGGGTCTGTCGGGCTAACCGTGCCGCCGACAAAGCCTCTTAATGAGTTTATTCCGCCAAGGTAGTATCGTTCGTATATGGGCGCCTCGTCTCCGGAGAGACCCTCAAGGAGCCCGAATGTTCCCTCAGCGGAAAAAACAAAATCTCTTATGGGAATCTTAAAGTACTTTCTTGCGTTGGCTTCGTACTTTATAAAGTTTGTTTCTCCTCCAAACATTCCACCGGCGAACTGTGCGGATAGCCTTGCATAGATGCCTTCGGTGGGGAAGAAGAAGTCATCCGTGCTGTTGTGAGAGATAGACAAGGTTACAGAGCTGGAGATATCTGTGCCTTCCTGTTCCTTTATAGTGTCGGAGGCTGTATCCAGTATGTCTTTGATAGTTACTTCTTCATATTCGTAGCTTATGTATCCTCTGGTGGTGCGTTTGTATATGGGGAAGCCAAGCCTGAGGCCTCCTCCGACCTTTGACATGGAAAAGTCTTCATAGTCTTTTGTCGTATTAAAAAGGTCTATTCCGGCGCTGACGGGTTTGTTGAATATCCACGGCTCCGTAATGCCTAAAACATAGTTTGTAGAGGTACTGCTTACCGTGCCGTTAAGGTTCAGCTTAAGTCCGGTCCCGATAAAGTTGGACTGGCTTATGGAAGCGTTCGCCACCAATTGTTCCTCGGTGCTGTAGCCAAGGCCAAAGACAAAATTGCCTGTAAGTGTCTCCTGTACGGCGATGTCTATGTCAAGCTCGCCCGGCGTATCGGTCGGAAGCTTTGAAAGTTTTACATCACTGAAGTATCCAAGTCGTCTAAGATTATTCCCGGTCATCTTTATGTCTGTTGCGGAGAACAATTTGCCTTCGCTTATCTCAAGTTCTCTTCTTAATACCCTGTCCTTGGTTTTGTAGTTTCCGCGGATATTGACGTTATTGATGTATACCGGTTCATTCTTTGTTATATCAAGGGTTATGTTGATATAGAGGTTCTCCCTGTCAAGCGAGGTTAGGGGGTTGACCAGAACGAAAGCATAGCCTTTGTCTCCGTAGAGAAACTTTATAGCTTCAAGGCCCTTTATTATTTTGCTGTTTTTAAACTCGTCTCCTTTTTTTACGCCGAAAACCTCAAGCACCTCTGCCTTTGTTGTAAGTATGTCTCCGGAGACATCTATATCTCCTATCCTGTACTTCTCGCCCTCGCTAAGGGTTATCAATATCTTTATATAGCCGTGCTGTTCGTCTATGATAGCTTTAGTATCGATAATTTTTACGTCCACATACCCTTTATCACGGTAGTATCCCTTTATGATCTCTTTGTCTATGCTAAATTTTTCTTCATCAAAGTAGGCTTTGCCTCCGATATATGTAAGAATGGAAAGTTTTTTGCTGAGCATTCTTTTTCTGAGTTTTCTGTCTGATATCTCTTCATTGCCAAGTATCTTAATAGATCTGATCCGAAGACGCTTGCCCTCTTTTATGTTAAAGGTTATCACCGCGTTAAGCTCTTCAGTGGTTACGGAACTTTCCACCTTGGCGTTGTAGTAGCCCCGTTCTTTATAAGTGGCTTTTATGTTAGCTATCTCATCGTTGATGATGGCCATGTTAAGCACAGTGTTCTCTTTGATCGTCAGGATCTCTCTTAATTTTTCATCTTTTACTTTTTTGTTTCCGTTGAGGACTATCTTTTTTACGAAGGGACGTTCAGATACCGTGAACACAAGCTCTATGCCGCCCAGGGCAGGGTATGACTCGGCGTACACGTCGTTGAAGAGCCCTGATGAATAAATAGAGTGCAGGTCTTTGTTTATGGAGTCGATCGAGAGGGTTGTGCCGGGCTTGCTAATGGTATTCCTTGTTACGGCAACCGAGTCGGCGCGCATATTTCCTTTAACGCTGACTTTTACGATAGTCTCAGCTTTACGCTCTGTTGTTATCTTGCCTACCATGGTTATCGAGTCGCAGAACTGTTTTGAGGCCTGTGCGATTTTTTGAGCGGCCTCGTTGGGGGTGGCAGCTTCGGCGTGATGATAGAGGATAGGGGTAGCTGACCCAACAGTCACTATCATGGAGTCGATACTGTAGATATTGCCCGATTTGGTTAAGGAGCCTGTAAAGGCGTACTCAAGGCCGAGATCTTTTAGCATTCTCCTGGCATCCTCGGAATCGAACTCGGTCTTACCCTCACTAACCTTACGCTTTACTTCATTGAGCCCCGATACGACGCAGCCGGAGCGCTCCAACTCAGAAGCTCCCTGCTCCATGATGGTATGCCTGAGCGGGGTGATATCCTCTATGCTGTATATGGTAAAGGGCAACACTAAAACCTCAGGCCCTTCGCTTGCTAAAACCTCTGAGCGTACAGGGATAGATATAAACAGTACTGAGGCGATAATGATGGTAAGCGTGCGCAGTGCTTTAACCATGAAACCCTGCGGTTGTATCTTTAGTCGATGCGGCAAAAATTTTGACAAATCTATAGTGTTCCTTTCAAGCGTGTTATTAGGGCAACTCTTTAATTATTCCGTCCGTCATCTCAAGCCTTCTGTTCATCATGGAGGCCAGCTGCTCATTATGAGTTACCACCACAAGGGTGATGCCTTCCTTTTTGTTCTTGTCCAGTAGTAGCCTGAAGACCTCTTCACCTGTTTTTTTGTCGAGATTTCCTGTGGGCTCATCGGCAAGTATCAGCTTGGGTTGCTCGATCATGGCCCTTACAATAGCTGTTCTTTGCTGTTCACCCCCGGAAAGCTCCCCCGGTTTGTGTTTAAGTCTGTCTTTAAGTCCGACTTCCGTGAGAAGCGCCGCACTTTTTTCTGCGGCCTCTGCAAAGTTACGCCCCGCTATAAGTGCAGGTATCATAACGTTTTCCTGAGCGCTAAACTCGGTCAACAGGTGGTGGAACTGAAAAACAAAGCCGATATTAGAGTTCCTGAATACCGCAAGGCGCTTGTCATCAAATGAAAAGACCGAGTCGCCCCCGAAGATAACCTCGCCGCTGCTTGGTCTGTCCAGTGTGCCGAGAATGTTAAGCAGCGTTGACTTTCCGACACCTGATGCTCCCACTATGGCGATAGTTTCACCTTCTTTGATCTCAAGGTCTATGCCCCTTAGAACATCAATGGTTCTCTCGCCGTCAATGTAGCTCTTTGTAAGGCCCTTTGTTGTTATTATGTTCATATATATAAAAAAGACCTGTGGCCTTACTTGAACCTATCCGCGTCTTCGACGCGTTCTTTTATTACGCCGAGAAGTATGTCCTTTATGTCCGGGTATTTGGCAAGGATGTCTTTTATGGTCTTACGGGAGAACTCAATGACCTCGACATCGGTGTGTGCCGTTACGGAGGCGGTCCTGGGTTTGTTGGTCGCTAACGCTATCTCACCAAAAAAGTCACCATCCTTAAGGTCTGTTATATGTGTTTCTCCGCCCTTGCCGTCGCTTTTCCAGATATAAACCTCGCCGGTCTTTATAAGGTACATGGTGTCACCTTTTTCTCCCTCTGTTATGATGTTCTGGTTTTCACCAAACTGTTTTAATGTAACCCTTTTTAGAACTTCTTTTCTGTCATGCGGGCTCATCGGGCGGAATGCCTTTGAGAGGGCCATGTATCTGTCAGCAACTCGCTCCTTATAGAACTCAAACATTACCTTTGATACGCGAGGGTGCTTCTTGATTATTAAATCCATGTCGGATTTTCTAAGCTCCAGCAGCTCAACAGGTGTCAGTGTGGCAACAGTGGTTTTTCTTACCGGCTTAGAGAAGAAGCCGAACTCGCCGAAGAAGTCGCCTTCCTTCAGGCTGTCTATTGAAATGATGGAGCCGTCCTTTGCGTTTCCTTTTATGTCAAGCTCACCGGAGACCACGATAAAGATAGAGTCGCCCGAGTCGCCTTCCTTGAAGACGACCTTGTTCATGGGCACTTCTCGGAATATGACCTTGCTCACAACATCGAAGAGCTCCTCACGGTTAAAATCCGAGAAGAGAGGGGTTCTTGGGAACTCTCTCTTTGTGGATTTGGCTTGTGGGGCCTTGGGTTTTGCTTTTGGGGTCGGCGGCAACCCTATCTCGTCCGGGCTTATAAGGGGCCCCTCATCATCATCTTCTTCCGCAGCTGTGCCGATACCCGGCATAACAAGCTCTGTGCCATCGGGCTTTGTCGTGACGTCCTCCATTACTATCTCTGCGGCTTCTTCCTCTTCTTCTTCGGCCGAGGGCATGATAAGTACACGGTCTTCAGGCCTTACAACCTCTTCCGCTACCACCTCTGCCGGTGCCTCTTCTTCCTCCTCCACACCGTATACCGTGGGTGGTGCAACAGGAACATGCGGTTCTATTACCCGTCCTGTGTCATTCAAAAGTTTCGCAAGTTTCTTTTGGATATCTTTTTGCGTGGGGTCAAGCCCGGTTATTATCTTGCACACGGCGATAGCTTTAATGTCAAAGCCCTGACGGGCGAAAACGTTTACCGCGTCCTTATAAGCCTTTATGGCCTCATCTTTGTGTTGCAGCTTGCGGTTTATATCGCCGAGCCGCATATATATCTTAGGGTCGCTGTTGCCGAAGACACGTATCTCTTCATAGGTGTGCAGGGCCTTTTCAAATTTTCCTTTCTCGAAAAATTTTTCAGCCTTATCCCGTAGCTTGAATACGTTCTGCATATTTGTTTTCATGGCATCACCTTATTCGTACCTTAATCCTTCTACCGGATCATACTTTGAAGCCTTGTATGACGGGTATATGGTAGCGAGAAAACTTATCCCCAGCGAAATAAGAGCTATAATAACAACCGAGCCCGGCTCAACCTTACTGGGAAGCCTGTCTATATAATAAACACTCGGGGGCAGGAGCTTGAAGTTGAATATCTCCTCGATCAGGCCCACGATATTGTCCAGGTACACGGCACCTGTAACCCCAAGAAGCACTCCTAGAGCGGTACCGATAACGCCTATAATTATGCCGTCTATCATAAATATCTTCATGATAGATGTGGAGCTTGCCCCAAGGCTTTTCAGTATTGCTATCTCTTTACTTTTTTCCATAACTATCATTATGAGCGAGCTTATTATATTAAGCGCCGCGACAAGTATTATGAGTGTCAGGATTATGAATATCGCACCTTTTTCGAGCTTGAGCGCGTTAAAGAGGTTTCTGTTCATGTCCATCCATGTGCGTGTCCAGTAAGAGCCGGGAAGCGCGTCATAAACTTTTTGGCTCACCTCTTCGGCTTTATATATATCCGCTATCTTAAGTTCAATCCCTGAAACACCCTTATGCTTAAAGAAGGTCTGCGCGTTCTTTAAGGATATAAAGGAAAGCCCGGTGTCATACTCGTACATGCCCAGCTCAAAGACACCGACTATTTTAAATGCCGCCATCCTGGGTATGTTGCCTCCGGAGGCGGATGAACCGGACGGGCTAATGATATTTACTTCATCTCCAAGCCCTGCGCCAAGGCCGATCGCAAGCTCTCTTCCGACAACAATGCCGGGAAGGTCGTCTTCTTTTGCGGCCTCCCTGAATGTTTTGTTAAGCCCCTCAAGTGAGCCGACCTTAAGGCGCTCGGGCAGTATGGTTACATCTCCGACGGTATCAGTGTCGATACCGCGTATTATAGAGCCTGTAACCCCGTCCTCTGTTGAGAGCATGGCCTGGTTATATGTAAAGGGGGTTGCCCCTATTACCTCCTCTATGGCAAGAGAGCTCTTTAAAACAGTATCATAATCGTATATCGTGCCGCCGAACTCGCTGATGACTATGTGAGCGTTGATGCCGAGTATCTTCTCTTTTATATCTTCCTGAAAGCCGCTCATGACCGAGAGAACGATAATGAGCGCCGTTACTCCAACGGTAATGCCGAGTATGGAGATAAAGGTTATGACCGAAACAAAACGGCTTTTCTTTTTCCCCCTTAAATACCTAAGGCCTATAAAGAGCTCATAACCCATATGATTCAGATCAAGCCTTTTTGCCTTTTTTATTATTTTGTGTCTCTTCTTGTTCCTTACTTTCCTGCTTTGCCTCCGGCTTAAGGAGCGGGAAGAGGATAACGTCTCTTATCGAAGGCGAATCGGTAAGGAGCATGACAAGGCGGTCTATCCCGATGCCTTCCCCGGCTGTCGGGGGCATGCCGTACTCCATCGCCCTTAAGAAGTCCTCGTCCATTGGCTGGGCCTCATCGTCACCGGCCTCACGTTCCTTAACCTGTGAGACGAATCTTTCTCGCTGGTCTATCGGATCGTTAAGCTCACTAAATGCGTTTGCGATCTCACGTCCCGCGCAGATAAGCTCAAAGCGGTCGACCAGTGTTTCGTCCTTGTCGTTCTTTCTCGACAGAGGGGAGACCTCGATGGGAAAGTGCGTTACGAAGGTCGGCTGGATAAGGTTTTCCTCACCTATTGCCTCGAATATCTCAACTATGATCTTTCCGTGACTCAGCTTGTCCCATCCCTCGGGAAGTCTGGGGTTGACCTCTCGAAGGAACTCAAGGGACTTGTCACGGTCATTTAATATCTCTTCGGTCGCGTCCGAGTGCTCCAGTACGGCTTCTTTTATTGTAAGCCTTTTCCATGGGGCGGTAAAGTCAAGCTCTGTGCCCTGATACATAACCTTTGTTGAGCCGTGCAGCTCTTGTGCGATACCGCTTACCATGTCTTCGGTAAGCTTCATAAGGTCTTCGAAGTCAGCGTAAGCCTCATAGAACTCAAGCATGGTGAACTCGGGGTTGTGTTGAGTGGATGTCCCTTCGTTCCTGAAGTTCCTGTTTATCTCGAATACCCGTTCAAAGCCGCCGATGACAAGTCTCTTCAAATACAGCTCGGGGGCTATACGAAGATAAAGGTCCGTATCAAGTGCGTTATGGTGCGTAACGAACGGCCTTGCCGCGGCCCCTCCGGCTATGTGCTGCATCATGGGTGTTTCCACCTCAAGGTAATCGCGATCGTTAAGGTACTTTCTTATGAGGCGTATTATCTCTGTTCTCTTTCTGAAGACCTCTCTTACGTCAGGGTTTACCATCAGGTCTACATACCTTTGACGGTACCTTGCCTCAACGTCCTTTAGCCCGTGCCATTTTTCGGGAAGCGGGCTGAGTCCCTTTGTAAGAAGTGTGAAGCTCTCTGCATCGAGCGTAAGCTCATCGGTCTTTGTCCTGAAAAGTTTCCCTTTTATGCCTATGAAATCTCCGGCGTCGATCTTTTTGGCAATGGGCCAGATATCCGTCAGGTTATCGCGCTGCAGATAAACCTGCAGCGAAGCCGTACGGTCCTGTATCTTAACAAAGGCCGCCTTGCCGAAGCTCCTCACGGCCAGCACTCGTCCTGCGACCGTAAAGCAACTATCCATTCCCTCAAGATCTTCTTTTGTTTTACCGTTATGATCTTTGAATATATCTTTCAAGCAAGAGTCGGGTTTGAAGTCGTTTGGATAAGGGTTTACCCCGCTCTCACGTATGCGTCCCAGTTTTTCTACACGTTGCTTAAATTCCTGGCTTCTGCCTTCCACTAAAAAAGTCTCCTCATTATTTATTTATATGCGTCAAAATTTATCCCGTTAAGTAATCGAAGCATTACTATGGACAATCTACGGCTATTATATAGTATATTAAAATACCTCATTTCGGGCGGAATAGTCAAGTAAAATCACAGGTTTTGGGCTTTTATGGGGCGCTGAAAAGGCCGGGTGGATTCTTAAAGTTCTCCTGGGGTCAAGCCAAGGCTTTCGGCTACCTCCGGATGGGTAACCTTGCCTCCTGAGATGTTTATCCCGTTCTTGAGCTCTTTAGTTGAAAGGCAGGCTTCCAGAGTGCCATTCTCAGCCATCTTTTGAATATAAGGGAGGGTGGCATTGGTCAACGCAAAGGTTGAGGTTCTGGGTACAGAGCCGGGCATGTTGGTTACCCCGTAGTGGATCACGTCATGGAGAATAAAGGTCGGTTCCGTGTGGGTCGTCGGGCGGGTGGTCTCGATACAGCCCCCCTGATCCACGGATACATCTATGATAACACTACCTTTTTTCATCTTTTTGACAAGTTCCTCGGTTACAAGGGTCGTCGTCCTCGCCCCGGGGATGTGCACCGCTCCTATGACCAGATCAGCCTCCTTGACCGTCTCTTCTATGCTCATGGGGTTAGAGTGGAGGGTGTTTACCTTGGTGCCGTATAGTTCGTCAAGGTGGCGGAATTTTTCAGTGTCAATGTCCAGGACCGTAACCTCTGCACCAAGCCCTATGGCAATTTGAATGGCATTTAGCCCCACCGTGCCCGCACCAAGAACGCAAACGTGTCCGTGGGCGACCCCGGGAACCCCGCCTAAGAGTACGCCGCGGCCCTTGTTTTGTTTTAGGAGGTAATGCGCGCCGACTTGGGTTGATAATTTCCCCGCGACCTCGCTCATGGGCTTCAGTATCGGCAGGACGTTACTCTTATCCGTCACGGTCTCATAGGCAATGGCCGTAATGCCGCTACTTATGAGAGCCTCGGCAAGTTCTTTTTTGGCGGCAAGGTGGAGGAAGGTAAATATGGATAGGTCTTCCCTGAAATACTTGTACTCGCACTCAATAGGCTCCTTGACCTTCACTATAAGCTCAGCCCTTGAGTAAAGCTCCTCTGCGGAATTGAGCAACTCGGCGCCGGCGTCCTTGAACTCCGCGTTCGCTATTGCGCTGCCAAGCCCCGCATCCTCTTCGATAAGCACCGTGTGTCCCTTGCCCGTGAGGGCTTTAACACCGTAAGGGACCATGCCCACGCGGTACTCGTTATCCTTTATCTCTTTTGGAACACCGATTATCATATTTTTAAATAGTTGGAAAAGATTTTTATTTATCAGCAGTTCTATTTGTAATGTTCTTGCTATCCGTTTACGTATGTTATTGAGTGTTTAAATAGTTGGAGAATTTTTAGTCATTGTTGAGGACGCTGAATCGAATAAGATATTATAGAAGCATTTATATAGTTCGGCCAAGTATTATCCCGCCGAAGATGGCCAGGATGCCTGTTATGTTCTGTGTTGCGACGTTAAGAGCTGCAAAACCCCACTGAGAGTCCCTTATGAATGCGGCTGTTTCAAAGCCGAAGGTGGAGAAGGTCGTGAAGGCACCCATGAAACCTACAAGCAAGATGATGCGAGCTTCAGAGCTTATAAGCATCTTCTCTTCGGCGAGGGTGAAGATGAGGCCGAATAGAAAGCAGCCGATAACATTTACCGCAAGAGTGCCGTATGGAAAGGCCGCGCTTCCGAGTCCCTTCTGAACGGCGCCCGATAGGGCGAACCTTAAAAGAGTGCCCGCGGCACCTGCCGCGGCTATGAGTAGGATCTTCTGTAGCATTAAGAATAAATTATCAGAAACAGGCGGTTTTGGCAAAGGGTTTCCGTCTATTATCTTCTAAACCTGTTCCTCAGAGATATGATGAAGTTTGCT
>DAOVXI010000079.1 GCA_030636245.1 Deltaproteobacteria bacterium | reverse complement strand
GTAGCTGCATCTAGACCTCCTTCCTACTGTTTATTATTTATTTTTATGGTAGCGTCAGAATGCTCAAGCATACGAAATATGCACTTGGACACTCCTCCCCTGCCTTGTTTAAGCTCAGTTTAAGATCTGCCAAACAACATAAAAAAAACGCCTATGCTTTAATATGAAATAAAGCTTAAGCGTTCATTAAAAAACGAATGTCTACTACGGATACCGACCAATGCCTTTTAGCGCCAATAATAACGGCGCACAGCATCCCATGATCTCTTTCACTTCTATACTTTAATGCTCTGTCTTCGGTCATTAAAAGTCGCTTCCTTAACAATGAAAGTGTGGTCAACATCGGCCGTTTACACGACCTACGTCGGTCCAGTAGTATGTGGGATTATAAGCAGATGGGTGGTTGTTGTCAAGGTTAAAATGAATTTTTTTTAATCTTTCAAGACCAGCTTAGTCTTATTTATAAATCAAGGGGTTACACGGGTTATACCTGAGTAAATTACTCGGAAAAAGCATAAAAAAAGGACCTCCTTTGAGGCCCTTTAGAATCAAGGTTTTGACGGTATCTGTCATTTTTCGTCTTCATCAGCAAGCTCCTCAGGGGTATAGTACTTTATGCCGGTTATCATTGAACGTAGGAGCCCGCCGCGGCCTCGAAGTTCATGCAGGGCCAAGCCGCCGAGGTGAAAAAAGAGGTATAGGATAACAACGATTATTCCGGATTCGTGAAATTCCTCCATCGCTTCCACAAAGGGACTCTCCTCATCATCGTCGTGATCGTGCTCCTTACCGTTAGCATAAGCGCTCTTAACTAAACTTATCTCATAGCTGCTCTCCCCCGTTAATATCGTACCGGGAAATGTTTTGAGCTCACTTCCGGAGATAACAACGCCTGAGAATATCTGCAAAGACAGGTAAGCGAACATCGCAAGGTAGAGGATTGAGGCAAGAGGGTTATGACCAAAGTAGCTCGGCGCTTCTTTCCTAAAGCCACCCAGGGCCCAACGTATGTCAGCCAGTATCCCTGCCCTCTTTCTTTTACTAAGGGGAAGCATATCGATAAAACGCGAGTAACGGCTTCCGACAAAACCCCATATTATACGAAGCGTAAATGTCAAGAGGAGGATATGACCAAGGTAGGCATGGAAACGCACAAGGTTATCCTCGACGCTCTCGTCCATGTTCTCCGAGACCTCAAAGAGTATCGCCAAAAGAAGAATTACTATGATAAGGAATGCGTTCGTCCAGTGCAGCACCCTTAAAGGCATGTCCCATGTATAGTAGGGCCGAAGCCCCTTATTAATATTTACGTTCTTATCCATATGACCTAACCTCCTCCAATAAAAAAACCGCTCTTACGAAAGCGGCTCAAGATGATGTTCATATTATATCACAGCTTTATCCATACGACACGCACTAAAGAGCTATTCCTCTGCGGCTCCAACGCTCAGCACCTCGCCCGTTATGATGTCTATGAACTTTACCTCTTCTGCTTCAATGGAGAATATCTTAAAGCGTTCATCTATTATATCTCCGGCCTTTACAAAGTAGACCTCATCGCCCCGGCTTATAAAAACAGTTGTCATCTCCCCATGCCTCTCAAGAAAACCGGAGAAACCTACCTCTGAGACAAAACCCTCCAAAGGTGTTGCTTCTTTTACGGGAACCGTTTCAAGTACCTTGGGTTCTATTATAACTGGCTTAGGTTTTACCTTAACGGATAACGGGCGGAAGATATCTTTCTTAATACCTGTATACTTTGGCTTGACCTTATCCGCGGCCTCTAGCATAACATCGTTAAGCTCCGGCAATGAAAGCCTGTCCTTTGCCCCGAGGCTTCTCGCCTGCCTCATCTTCTTTACATCAACGCCGTCATAGCCCTTGCCATCGTCACCCATAAGACCGGCGACCACATAAACAATAGAGACCGCGAATATGACAGCCATAAATATTCTGGCCTTATTGAGCTTAAGCTTATCCGTAAAGTTATCGGTCATTATAAGTAATAGGCCATGAGGCTCACGCTTAGCGCAACCTTGCCGCCCTTGCTCCTTCTAAGTGATAGATCTTCCAGCACGATAACGTTATCCATTGTTTCTATCGAGTAGATGAACTTCTTTATGTTGCGGTAGCTCCCTATGACCGAGAACTTCATGACATAGGCGTTCACTCCATGCTTATCAAAGCTGACCTTACGGTTATCGCTGCCCTCTATTGTAAGTGAGCTCTTGCTTGCCGCCTTATCAACATCAGAGATGAGGGAGGTTATCTCCGCTTCCTTAATGAAGCTATCCTTATAAGATCTAAGGTCAGCCTTTATCCCTGCGACACGCTCGGCGCTTATGCCCTTGCCGCTCTGCTTCGCGTCTACTCTGAGACGGAGCTCCTCACTTCTGCTGCTGAGCTCGTCGATCACCTCATCCTGAGAGTTAAGGACAGCCTTGCCCAAGATAAAGTTTAAGAGCACGATACCTATAGCGATAAGCACCAACACCACGGGAAGCTTCCCATAGTACTTAACGTACTGCTTTATTATGCTTCTCAGTGAACCCTGCACTCTTCTAATTCTCCTTGTTGTACTTCGCCGTAACTATGAAGGTTATCTTTTCCAAAGACCTGCCCGTTGCCTTAACAGAGGCGTGCTTCGCGAGAAGCACATCCGTGAAGTAAGGTGAAGAGTTAAGCTTCGTTACAAAGTTAAGCGCGTCGCTTTTACTCTTCCCGAAACCCAGCAGCTTAACGCTCTTGTCCTTATAGTCAGGGGTTACGGAAGCGAGGCTTACGCCGCGCGGCACACTCTTCTCAAGCTCGTTTAAGAAACTCATCCACGAGAAACTCTCACCGCGTATGATCCCGTTTATGAAATCAACCTCTGCCGCGAGTTCCTTTACCTCCTCCTTTGTCTCGGTCACTGGTTTAGGAGAGGAGACGACCGACGCCGCATCCTTGCCAAGCTTTGCTTCATAGCCCGCGGTCATTGCCTCCAGCGTACTGATGCGTTTATCATTAACCGTAACGCCGTATATCGTATACACGGTCATCACAGCCGCTATGAGTAACGTAAGCACTGAAATGACGTAGGCCGAGTTTGATGGCTCGGTGTAGATTGATGCAAGATTTATTTTTATCTTCTTCATAATAATATTTCCATCTAATCAAACATTGACTTAAGGAGACCAAGAGCAATTAAAAAAATTCACCTACTCAAACATTGACTCGAGGAGACCAAGAGCAATAAAAAAACCTAATCCAACATTGACTCGAGGAGACCAAGGGCACTTAATAGATAGATACCATTCTCCCCTGCTTCAGCGCCGCCAAGCTCCGCCACGGTGGAGGCGGCCAGCGAGTTAACCTCAAGACCGAGTTCTCCCAACACACCTTCACCGCCTTCGTTAACAAGATAGAGACGATCGACACTCTTGCCCTGCAGTATGTCAACAAAGTACCTGAGCGAGCCTTTGACCTCGTTCATGAACTCATCCTCGCCCTCGAACTCCTTGAGCCTTATCATGGAAACAACAGAGTTATTGATCAGAGCTGCAGTGAAGTGATCGGTGAAGCGGGCAACAAAAGCAAAGGGAGAGTCGCTTGTAAGGACTGAACTAAAGAGATTAATAAGGCTTAGTGTGTGGGTGTTTATAAAAGGAACGCTTATGCCAAGTGTATCAAGGTTTGATTCAAGTTCATCCAGGAGGAGGCTATCGATACTTACGGCAAGCACGACCACACCCTCATCTGTGCGGCTTATAACAGAGAAGGATGTCTTAAGGGTACCCTCCTTGGCGAAGTGTTCCTTCTCGGCCTTCCATCCGATTATCTTGGCCGCCTCAACGGGGTTACTCGGAAGGCTCTTAAAGTTAAGCACCGCAAAGCGCGCCATGTCATCCGGGAGTGTAATAGCCGTCAGCTCAACGCCCTCCTTCAGGCTTGACGCGATGGCTTCACTTATAACGGCAGCATCCAGGGCTTCACTCTCAAACGGGGTAAATGAATGATCCTTAACCCTCCACCTGGCGCCATCTTTTTCGGCATCAACCATAACGACACCGCCGTCCGTTATCGAGACGACACCGCAAAGCTTCTTATAGGTAGCGGTACTAATCAATAAAGGTCACCCTGTTGATCTCTTCAAGTGTGGTCAAGCCGCTAAGGGCCGCCTTCATCGCCGCTTCCCTTAAACTCTTCATGCCTGTCGCGTATGCTATCTTCTTTATCTCCGAGGGCACGGCCTTTCCGGCTATGGCATCACGAAGCTCGTCATTAAGCTCCAGTATCTCGACTATGGCTTTCCTGCCCTTATAGCCCGTGTGGAAACAATTCTCGCATCCGGCGCCGAAGCTGAACTCATGCGTTGCGTACTTCTTAAGGTCAAGGGCGGAGTCGCGAAGCAGCTCCTCGCCGGCTTTTCGTTTCTCTGTGCACTCGGGGCAAACGAGCCTGATCAGCCTTTGTGCGATAACGCAGTTCAGTGAAGATACAAAGTTATACGGCTCTATCCCCATATGAACAAAGCGGCCGATAACGTCAAAGACATTGTTGGCGTGAACCGTTGTAAAGACAAGGTGCCCTGTCAAGGCGGCCTGGATGGCTATCTCGGCTGTTTCGCTATCACGTATCTCACCGACCATTATCTTATCCGGGTCGTGCCGGAGAGCGGAGCGAAGCCCCTTTGCGAAGGTAAGCCCCTTCTTTTCATTAACAGGTACCTGGATAACGCCGGCCAGCTCGTACTCCACCGGGTCTTCAATGGTAAGTATCTTATCCTCGCCCGTGTTTATCTCGCTTACGGCCGCGTAAAGTGTCGTGGTCTTACCGGAGCCTGTCGGCCCTGTTACGAGGAACATTCCGTATGGTTCTTTTATGAGCCGCCTTAAGGTAACGAGCTCTTCATCATCAAAGCCGAGGGTATCCAGACTAAGGTCACGCATCTCATTTGTTATGTGCTCCTTATCGAGAACCCTTATGACGGCATCCTCGCCGTGTATGCCGGGCATTATGGAGACACGAAAATCTATCGCCTTGTCCTTGAACTTTATCTTAAAGCGCCCGTCCTGCGGGATCCTCCGCTCGGCGATATCAAGCTCACTCATGACCTTGACCCTTGAGATTATGCTTGCCATGAACTGCTTCTCCACAGGGCCCATTATCTTATGAAGCACACCGTCGAGACGGTACTTGACGACAAGCCCCTCGGGGGTACTCTCAAGGTGGATATCGCTGGCGTGTTTGTTCAAGGCGTCGTATATGGTAGTATCAATAAGCTTCACGACAGGGCTTGCGTCCTGCGTTAACTTCTCAACACTCAGAACACCTTCTTCGCCCTCTTCCTCATCTACCTTAAGGCTCTTAAGATCAAAGCCGTTCTCTACTTCCTTCAGCATCCTCTTCACCGTCTCCCCGCCCTTGAGAGCTTTTTCTATTTCCTTGGGCGGAGCAACGGCTAGCTTCGGGGAGCGGCCGAGCTTTGATTTTATAAGACGCTGGACCTGATCAAGCAGAAGTATCTCTGTGGGGTCCGAGGTAACGATCAGGTTCTTACCCTCGCGCTCAATGACCACCATCTTTCCCTTATGAAGCATCTCAACGGGAACGATCCCCATGGCCCTCTCACTCAAGGTAACGCTCTTAAGATCAACGGTCTTAAGTCCGTACTGCTCGCTTATGGCAGAGGCAAAATCCTTCTCGCTTATGTGACCAAGCTGGGTGAGCGCCTCTCCGGTACGCATGGACTTATCCTTCGTAAGCTTTAGCGCTTCCTTTACCTGAGCCTCGTTCACAAGACCATTGGACTTAAGTATCTCGCCTATTTTTTTTCTCTTACCCATAAATATCCTAGTAGGCCGAACCAAGCTGGAACATCGGCATATAAGTAAATACTATTATTGTAGCTATAACAATGCCCATTATTATCATGAGCGCGGGCTCTATCATATCGGAGAGAAGAGCCACCTTGTGATCAAGCTCCTCTTCAAGGTACTCGGCCATCTCAAGCAAAACGTTCTCAAGGTTGGCGCTCTTCTCGCCGACACTGAACATCTTCTCCGCGAGTTCGGGAAGTATCTTCGCCTCACTCATCGCATCACCAACGTTACCGCCCTCGCTGGCGCTCTTTATAACTCCCTTGAGCCTGCCTTCCAGGACCTGGTTACCCAGGACCCCGGAGCTCATCTGAAGCGCCGTTATCATGTTGACCCCTGAGGTAAGCACCATGGCAAGTGTCCTTGCGAACTTGGAGCTCGAGTAGCCCTGAAAGATCCCGCCCAGAAGAGGCAGCCTGAGCTTTATGTTGTCAAAGCTCTCAATGACCGAAGCTCTTGAGAGCAGCATCCGAGCTAAAAATATAAACACGACAAAAAGGATTACTAATATAATAATATTATCTCTTATAAAGAACGATAAAGCAAAAAGTGCACGGCTTAGGACATGAAGCTCCACGTCAGGGCTGCTAAAAGCAGCCGCTATCGAGGGCACGACAAAGATAAGCAACACGGCTACGGCAAGGAAACTCAGTGAAAAAAGTATAGCAGGGTATGTCACCGCCGAGACTACCTTCTTACGGAGCGCCTCAACCCTCTTCTGATACTGAACAAAGGACTCGAGTGAAGGTATAAGGTCGCCTGTCCTCTCTCCGGCGCTGATGCTCGCGGTATAGAGTGTTGTGAAGACATCGGGCCTTGTGCTCATGGCAACGGATAGGCTGCTGCCCCCCCTGACCTCGGTTATGACCTCGGGCAAGGCCATAGAGAGCGCGCCCTTGCTGACGGTATCGGTTAAGGTCTCAAGACACTCTATGACCGGCATGCCGCTTTTAAGCAGAGAGATGAAACCTTTATTAAAAGCAAGGAACGCACTACGGTCTTTCTTCGCTCTGCCGGAGCCGCCCTTACGGAGCCGCCCGGCAAAGCTTGACGCATCGCTTACCTTAAGCGGGTATAACCCTTCTTTACTCAGCATACGCCCAAGCTCTTCACGGTCTAACGCCTCAAGGTCCTTATAAACTACCTTGCCGCTTTCTGTCGCTGCCTTTACTTTAAATAAAGTCATGCTCTGCCCTTACTTATATCTTAGCCCTTCTTCTCTTTCTTCTTAAGCGGAGCTTCAATGATATCCTTATAAATGAACCTCCACTCCGCGTAGCTGGCGCTGTCCTCAAACTCCTCCATGCCTTCTTTGAAGTTTGCCTGCTTCATGGGGCGCTCCGTGCTTGTGCTGCTTATGCCTATGATGCCGCCTTGTTTGTTCTTTATAAGCTCCCAGTCGGCCTTTCCTGTCATCGGGTCCGGATAAACTTTTCTCAGGTGACGCTTGGTCGAGCGAAAACGTTTGTCCTTCAGGAGTTCTTCAAGCGTTAATGGATATCTTTTTATCCCGGGGCTTCCCTTATAAAAACTCCCGAGAGCAAGGGCTATCTCCCTGCCCTTATAAAGAAGCTCCGCCTCCTTCATTCTCTTTTCCGTCGTGCTCCACATCTCAGCGGCCATCATCAGTGCTATTCCCGCAACGGTCACCATAAAGAGCATCGCTATATAAGCGACACCGTCTTGTTCTTTAAGTACCTTCATAGCCCTACCACTCGTTATACGGCACACCGTTACGCCCTATCATGGAACTTCCCGACTGAACGTCAAAGACCCCGCCTCCACCGTCCGAGTACAACTCTACCCAGGTGCCGCTTGAATTCGTGAACGGGTCCATTGGTATCGACCTTATGTACTTACCCTCGACAAG
>DAOVXI010000095.1 GCA_030636245.1 Deltaproteobacteria bacterium | reverse complement strand
GTGAGCTCATCCTTGAATACGCTATAGCGCTCTGCCTTCTTGGCCTGACGGTTAAGGCTATTCAGCTGCCTTTTTACCTCGCTTATTATATCGCTGACACGCGTAAGGTTTTGACTCGTTGCGTCAAGCTTACGAAGTGCGGCTTCCTTCTTCTTCTTATACTTGTTTATTCCGGCGGCCTCTTCAAAACGCACACGGCGCTCCTCCGGCTTTGCCGTGACCAACCAACCGACCTGCCCCTGCTCTATTATGGAGTAGGCACGCGTACCGACACCTGTATCCGTAAAGAGCTCAACTATGTCCTTAAGCCTTGAGGGGACCTTATTAATGTAATACTCGCTCTCACCTGAACGGTAGAGGCGGCGCTGGATCTCTATCTCCGTGAAGTTAGCGAAAGCGGCCGGAGCTTTCCCCTCCTCATTGGCAAGCGTCAAGGTTACCTCTGCCATGCCCACAGGCTTTCTCGAATCGCTTCCGCCAAAGATAAGATCTTCCATGACCTTGCCTCTGAGATGGCGCGCGTTCTGCTCGCCAATGACCCATCGAATAGCGTCAACTATATTACTTTTGCCGCATCCGTTGGGGCCGACGATAGCCGAAGTGCCCTTTGGAAATTTGAAAGTAGTTCTGTCAGAAAAGGATTTGAAGCCCTGAATAGTGATCTTTTTGATCTTCATAATAGTAGTTATTAAACCCCCCAAAGATTCTAATAAATTTAACAGAGTACGGAGGCTTTGTAAAGTGAAAAATACAACAGGGGGTATGGTTTATCAAAATGACCACAATATATAGTATACCCCTTGAAATCATTGGAGTTTTAGGGTGTGGTAAAAAAACACAGTTTTTATAATGAACTCAATTGAAAAGGATTTCATGCAATGGCAGCTTGTTTCTGATGCATGGACACAAGTATATAAAAAATACTGCTAAAAGAATGAACGCACCGCCTGCAGGTAAAAAAAGGGCGGGCCGATTTCGGCCCGCCCTTGCTGACTTCACATTAAACAACCCTTTACGGCAGAACTTCGTAATCTGCAATGGTGGAGTTATTCACACTGCCAGTTATGCTCGAGTAAGAATGGCCTGCGGTATTTAACCATCCGCCGCTTATGCTTGACCAACTGCCGCTAGCAGTACCACCACTACCTCCGCTTACGCTTGATGCATAGCCACTCGCATCGTTATTTTGCCCACCGCTTACGGTAGCCAACTGACCAACCGTGGTATCGCTCATTGCCGAGTCACCGGCAAGGTTTGTATAACCACCAAGTACGGATGTGTAGTTACTATAAGCAATATTATCCTGCCCTCCGCTTACGCTTGAATAATGGCCGCTCGCAACGTTTCCGGAGCCACCGCTTACGCTTGACTTGCTGCCGCTCGCGGTGTTATTATTCCCGCCGCTTACGCTTGAGTACGTTCCGATCGCGATATTATAAACCCCGCCGCTTACGCTGGATTTAATGCCACTCGCGGCATTCCCTTGCCCACCGCCTACGCTTGAGAACTCTCCACTCGCAACGTTGCCATCAGATGGTATCACTGACGAACCGCCGCCGCCTACGCTGGAGTACCCGCCGCTTGCTGTGTTGTTACTCCCGCCGCTTACTGAAGCATAAATGTTAGTTACACTATTACCATAACCTGCCACAAAACTGCCGTAGCTTGAATAGGTATGTTCCGAACCTACAATAAGATTATGCGAGCCACTCTTGTCATCCGAACCACTATCCTCATCATAACCCACTATGATATTACCGAGACCATTAATGGTGCCGTCGGTCATGCCGCTTCCGCTCCTCACATGCACGTTAACGCCGGTGAAGATAAAGTCGTTGTTGGTACCATCATAGCTTACCGCCGAGAGAGTTGCCTCCAGCGCCGTGATCTGACCTTGTTGCGCGGTAATCGTGTCCTGAAGTGCTGTTAAAGCAGACTCAAGCGCTGCTATGCGTGAGTCATTGTCGTTCACCTCAGTTTCAATTGCCGTGAAGTTTGCGCTCACCTCAGCTGCAACCGCTGTTGAGCTGCTCGTAAATGTGTTAGGTCTGGCAACCGATGCCGAGTAGGCAAGGTAGGCCGTGTTAATTAGCAATGTAAAGACCGCAAGTCCTATGAATATTTTTTTCATCTGTACTCTCCTTTATCAAGTTTATAAACCATTAGAATATCATCCCCAGTTGTCGTTGTCATACTGCATCTCATCCCAGTTGCTTGAGCCCGGCGTTCCGCCGCCACTACTACCGCCACAGCCTGTGATCAAAAAGGCCGTGAAGATAAGCACAAGCATTAAGAGAAGAGACCTTGCAGAGAAAGGCAAGGCATTTTCCTTTGTTGCTGTAGCATCCATGACTACCTCCTTTTAATAAAAGTTAAAGTGAAGAATAAACAAAACTATCTGAATTGAAATAACCTGAGTGACTTTTGAATTATGAATATATCAATTACTTAATCCATACTCAACAAAGATAACTGTTCCATTGATATCATCAATAGGAGGCATAAGAAAGGAGGATCAAAATAATTCTACGTGCTTGACGTTTTATCTTTTATAGGGTACTGTGTTCAGCGTTCACAGGAGACAATTATGCAGAGACTGATAACAAAACTTATAATAGCGGCGATGTTCATAATGGCGCTCATCCTTTTTGTCGGCATGAGACATGTCGTGCCAAAGACAGAGTTCGTGATCTTCTCTATATACCTCTACGCGCTTGTATTCATGGACTACGGGGTATCAATAATGCTGACAAAGAAGCACGGCAAGGACTCATACCAGGGGCGAAGGTTCGAATTCTACTTCTACCTCCTCTTCTACGGCTCCATAGCGGCTTTCCTATGGTATATAATGCGCTAACAACATCGCATGTCACCTCAGAGCAACAGAGATAAGAAACTTTTTATAAAAGATGAAGCAACGTAAAACCAAATTCGGGTCAATATTTGTGCTGACCTTCTTTTCAGCGATCATCCCCTTTGCCGTTTACTACATCGCAAAGGCTACTGATAAGTTGAAGGTCTCCTCAAAGCTGCACGAACTGGACCGCTTCGATGTGATGCACGGCCCGTGGAACGGCTCGTTGCCGCATGAGATAGCCATAGCGGTACCCATGCTCATGCTTCTTGTACTTGCGGTTTTGACCATCATCTACGGCATCCTCGCTTCGATAAAGAAGCTAAGCAAAAAACCTCTTATCACCTCAATAGTACTTGCCGCGATCCAACTGGGTATATTCTACCTTCAATACATAACCGTATACTGGACCATCGACTGAGCTCTAACGTTAGAGAACAAAAAAAGGCGGACGCTGTTACTTCAGCGCCCGCCTTTAATTTTTACTTCATTAACGATCTACTACGGACTCGTAAGGCTTCCCGCCGACCAGCTGTAATCGGTCGTGTCTAAAATGCCGCTACCGCCGCTTATGCTTGTTGCTATCCCTCTGGCCGTATTGGTGTCACCTCCGCTTACGGTCGAGTAAGCACCCTCCGTGTTGTTACCCTCAGCAATGGTGCCTCCCCCGCCTCCGCTTATGGTCGAGTACTGGCCTATGGTATCGTCCGTTTTTGCCGAGTCCCCTGCGAGGTTGTTCCTGCCTCCGAGGATCGAGGTATAGTGGCTGAAGGCGTTATTCTGGTAGCCTCCACTAACGTGGGCATGCGAGCCCTCGGCCCTGTTCCTCGTACCGCCGCTTATACTTGATATGTAGCCGAGGGCAAAGTTCTGGGAGCCTCCGCATACCGTTGCGTTCTGCGCAAGAAGGTCGTTTGTTTTGACCTCGTCTCCTGCGAAGTTTAGGTTACCGCCGAAGATGGATGTATAACGGCTGTAGGTCTCGTTCCAAGAACCACCGCTTATAGTTGAGTAATCGCCTATCGCTGTGTTCTGATACCCGCCGCTAACGGTCGAGTAGATATCTCCCGCGATATTGCTCGAGCCGCCGCTAACGCTTGCGTAAAGGCCGTCGGCCGTGTTCAAGTGGCCTCCGCTTATCGAGGAGTACCAATCGATCGCCGAGTTACCGTACCCACCGCTAACAGAAGAGTACTGCCCACTCGAGGTGTTATTGAACCCTCCGGTAACAGAAGAGTACTGCCCACTCGAGGTGTTATCGAGCCCTCCGATAATAGTGGCGGAGATATCGGTTATGCTGCTGTTCTCACCTGCAGCTATGCCTCCGTAGCTCGAGTAGGTATGCTCCGAGCCTATGACAAGGTTGTGGCTTCCTGTCCTCGTGTCGGCCCCGTCGGCACCTACGTCCTCGTTATAACCGATGATGATGTTACCAAGACCTGTCAAGGAACCGCCGTCATCGGTTGCCCCGCCGCCGCTCCTGACATGTACGTTAACGCCTGTAAATATAAGGTCGTTGTTTGTCCCGTCATAACTTACGGCGGATAGCGTTGCCTCCAAAGCCGCTATCCTTACTTCAAGAGCTATGATGCGAGAGTCGTTGTCGTTTACCTCTGTCTCAACGGCTGTAAAGTTTGCGTTCACCTCGGCCGCAACAGCCGTGGTGCCGGCAGTGAATGTATTTGGAATGGAAACAGAAGCCGAGTAGGCAAGGTATGCCGTATTAATAAGTATGGTAAATATCCCTAGTGCAATAAATATCTTTTTCATTGGTCTTCTCCTTAATTAAATTTATAAAATATTACCCCCAATTATCGTCGTCCCACTGCATCTCTTCCCAGTTGCTACTTCCCACAGCAGGCGTGTCACTGCTACGGCCACAGCCTGAGAAAAGCAAAAGAGATAATCCGACCGCGCACAAAAGCACAACAAAAGCACGCTTAAAGAAAAGCACATCTCTGAAATAACCAGCAATACGTTCCATTAGAACCTCCTTTCCAGTTAAAGATATTAAGTTGTCGAGTTGCGAATTAATTGAATGATCGATTGGATGAAAAATAACGCCTATTTGAGAATTATACCTCCAAAAGCATATTAAGGCAATAGTTTTTGAAGACAAAAAAAACGGGATGCGCACTATGCGCACCCCCCTCTCATAACTCACTTATATAGATCTTCTTTACTTCTTCTTCGTTGCTTTCTTTGGCGCAGCCTTCTTTACGGTCTTTTTTGGTGCGGCTTTTTTATTGACCTTCTTGGGTCGATTGTTCCTTATAACGGCCTGTGCCGCGGCAAGGCGGGCAATCGGTACACGAAAAGGCGAGCATGAAACATAATCAAAGTCGTTCTCATGACAGAACTCAACACTCTCCGGGTCTCCTCCGTGCTCTCCGCATATGCCTATCTTTATGTTCTTTCTTGTTTTACGTCCCTTGTCTATACCCATCCTGATGAGCTGCCCCACACCGCTCTGATCCAGGCTCTGGAAGGGGTCCTCACGGAACACGCCTGCCTTCTTCTCATCAACATAATCAGGCAGGAACCTTCCCGCGTCATCACGGCTTATGCCAAGGGTCATCTGTGTCAGATCATTGGTGCCGAAGCTGAAGAACTCGGCCACATCCGCTATCTCGTCCGCAAGTAACGCGGCGCGCGGTATCTCTATCATTGTTCCGACAAGGTACTTAACCTTTTCTTTTTGCTCCTTCATTACCTCATCAGCTACGCTCCGTGTAATATCAGCAAGTATGCGAAGCTCCTTTGCGTCCATTATAAGCGGAAGCATTATCTCCGGCTTGACCTTCACCTTCTTTTTCTGACACTCGCAAGCGGCCTCGATTATGGCACGCACCTGCATCTCCAGGATCTCAGGGAATGTTATCGAGAGCCTTGAGCCCCTGTGCCCGAGCATTGGGTTTGACTCATGCAAACGGTCTACCTTGTCCTTAACATCCTTAAAGGCTATGCCAAGCGACTGGGCGAGATGCTTCTGCCCTGTTTCATTATGAGGAACGAACTCGTGAAGAGGCGGGTCAAGAAGCCTGATGGTCACGGGCTTACCCTTCATCGCGCGGAAGATGCCGGCAAAGTCACGCCTCTGAAAAGGCAGTAATTTGGCAAGCGCCTTCTTACGCTCACCCCTGGAGTTCGCCACTATCATCTTTTGTATGGCTAAACGTCTTTCATCGGTATCAAAGAACATATGCTCGGTCCTGCAAAGCCCTATGCCCTCGGCCCCAAGTTTGACAGCATTCTCAGCGTCATATGGAGTATCGGCGTTGGTCCTCACCTTAAGCGTACGTATTTTATCGGCCCAGCCCATTATGGTGTCGTATGAATCAGGGAACTCCGGCTTTACGAGCGGAAGAGCGGCCTTGTATATCTCGCCGTTACTGCCGTTCAAGGTGATCTCATCGCCTTCGCTCAGAACGGTCTTTCCGACACGAACGGTCTTTTCCTTATAATCTATATCCAGGTCCTCGCATCCTACGATACAGCACTTACCCCAACCGCGCGCCACAACGGCGGCGTGTGAGGTCTTGCCTCCACGGGCGGTAAGGATGCCCTTTGCCGCGTGCATGCCGCCAACATCCTCGGGGCTTGTTTCTTTCCTGACAAGTATGACCTTCTCACCTTTTGCGGCCCAATCCTCGGCATGCTTAGCGTTGAGAACTATTCTGCCTGTTGCCGCTCCGGGTACCGCCGCAATGCCTGCGGCAAAGAACTTCTCCTTTAGCTCGTCTTCATGTATCTCGGAGTCTATTACCGGATAGAAGAGCCCTTCAATATCGCTTGCGCTGATGCGCATAAGGGCCTCGTCTTTTGTTATGAGTCTCTCCTTCACCATGTCGGAGGCCATCTGGAAAGCGGCCATAGGACTACGTTTGCCGCTTCTGGTCTGAAGTATATAGAGCTTGCCTGCCTCTATCGTGAACTCGATATCCTGCATATCCTTATAGTGACGCTCAAGTTTCTTCCTTACGTCTGTGAGCTGTTTATATAACTTGGGAGCGATACGGTTAAGATCAGCTAAATGGATGGGTGTTCTCGTTCCGGCGACAACATCCTCGCCCTGGGCATTCATGAGCATATCACCATAGAACTCATCCTCGCCCGAGTTGGGATCACGGGTGAAGCATACGCCGGTACCGGAGTCGTCACCCATATTGCCAAATACCATCTGAACAATATTAACGGCTGTACCTTTAAGCCCTGTCAGCTTCTCGACCTTTCTGTAGGTTATGGCCTTATCCGCCATCCATGAACCAAAGACAGCCTCGATTGCCCCGGCAAGCTGTATCTGAGGGTCCTGAGGAAACTCCTCTTTTGTATGCTGTTTATAAACCTTCTTGAGTTTAAAGATAAGAGCTTCCAGCTCCTCTTCATTGACATCGGTATCCGAGACATGCGCTGTTCTGACCTTGAGCCTTGTTCTGG
>DAOVXI010000204.1 GCA_030636245.1 Deltaproteobacteria bacterium | reverse complement strand
GCCTGGCTCTGTCTTAGACTTCATCTTTAATCCCTTTCAAGAGCTATTTTAGTTTATCAAACCAGGTGCTATCAGGCAATAATTGTGCTAAATTGCACATACAAGAACAGCCTAGCATACAAGAATTGATACAGGCAAAGCCTCATTTACAAGTAGTCATCAGTAATTTAAAGCGTAAGCATGCATTCTGGCAGGAGAGAGCCAAGGAAGCAGCCAATGTGAGATGGAAGAGAAATAGGACACAGGGTGTAAGTTATGCTGAAGGTTAAACTCTTTAATGTTATTTATCATATCTTGTCAGTAAAACGGCAGATTTCGATTTTGTGAGGTCATGATGACACGATAGATGGGTTGATTTATGGAGGGCAGGTCAGATAAGGGATTAATCGAAATCAGTGAGCAGGGATGGAAAATGATGTAAAAATTATACTAAATGGTATAAAAATTAATGCAAAAGTTTGATTACAAATAATACCATATTGTATAAAATTATATTATCCATGCAGCCTAAACGAATATCAAATAGACGTAAATATACTAAATTTGGTGACTTCTTAATGGAAGCACGGGAAAATTTACGTGAAGCCGGCACTCCTTTATCCGTTAATGACGCTGCACAACAATTAGGAGTATCAAAGGGCTTTGTTTACCATGTGGAAAGAGGTGTAAGAAAGCCAAAAGATGGCGATATGGTTAGATGGGCCAGTGTATATGGTGTGAAATACAAAGATTTATGGGCCCAATTAGAACGCATACCAATGGATTTAGTAGCTACTCTAAGAGAAGATGTCGAAGATACTGTGCCGGATTCTTTGTCAAACCTAACTGATTTTGAAAAAACAGAACTCCTCCGCTATCTAAAATATTTACGAAGCTATCAAAGATTATTTTACAAATGAGCATTTAAGTACCTCTATAAGCCCGAACTGATTTGAGGTAAAGGATAATCAAGTTAACAAATAGGTTATAGGCAATGAGAGATACCTTCTTAGATGCTTTTCTGATGGCACTATTTGGTATGGGGGGAATCAGCATTCTGCTGGTAGCGTGGCTACAGCCAATGCCTCTAGTTGAAAGAATTCCAGCTACATCTATCGCGTCAGTAGGACTTCTTTGGGTGGTAATAAGGACAGGGTTGTTGGTGTTATGCCTCGTTATGTTAAGACACCTACTGAGGTGACTGACAGTGAAGTCCTGAGCAAGCACCCATACGTACCCATGTGGAAAACCATGGTGCGGTTCTTACCCTATTTGCCTCAATATACCTATACTGATGTGAGTAATTGTGCTAGAATACATTAAGACTTTTGACTGAGGGGTAATTTGCCATGGCTAAAGCAAAGGTCAGGGAAAAAGAAAAAAAAGAGAAACCACTGAACATAGAAACGGTTACCTGGGGTGATTTGACCTGGGTCAATATTGAGCCTCCCACAGAGCGGGAGATAGAACATCTGGCGCAGAACTATCCCTTTCATCCCCTGGACCTGGATGACTGCCTCAGCCGTATACAGCGTCCGAAAATAGATGAATACAAAGACTACCTTTTTCTGGTCTTCCACTTCCCGGTGTTCGATAAGGAAACGCGGGTAATTAGTGCCAGCCAGCTATCTGTCTTTATTGGCGAAAAATACCTGATTACCCTGCACAAGGGCGAGCTTAAGCCACTGGTAAAGCTTTTCCGCGACTGCGAGCTCAATGAAGACACAAGGGAGGAGAATTTCAATCAGGGTACAAGCTATCTACTCTACCGTATCGTTGACCGGCTCGTTGACTACTGCCTGCCCATCATAAGCAAGATTAGCGCCAATATTGAAAAGACCGAGGACAACATTTTCGCCAGTCGGGGTCTGCCCCGGGCGATTGGGATTATATCCATGCTCAGGCGCGACGTTATCGCCTTTCGCCGCATCATCTGGCCCATGAGGGCGGTGATTGCCAGTCTGGAGCCCAAAATACGCCGCTTCACCACGATGGACCTGGCGGTTTACTTCGGCGACATGATTGACCACGTGGATAAAATATGGGATGCCCTGGATGAGTTTAAGGAGATAATTGAAGGGCTGAATGATGCCCACGACTCGCTGGCTACCAACCGTACCAATGAGGTCATGCGGATGTTGGCCATTATTGCCACCATTCTGCTGCCGCTAACGGTGGTGGCGTCACTATACGGAATGAATATCCCCTTACCCTTTCAGGACTCTGTTTACTCCCTCGCTTTTGTGCTCGTTATCTGGGTAGTCATTGTCACCTGCATGCTCTATTTCTTCCGCCGTCAACGCTGGATTTAGGAAATGAACATCTCCTACCGATTGGTGATAATTACCGCTATTTTCATCACCTGCCTCATCACTGCCAATATCATTGCCGTAAAGGTAATAAGCCTCGGCCCCGTTATTCTGCCGGCCGCCATATTTGTTTTCCCCCTGAGCTATATCTTCGGTGATGTTCTCACCGAGGTCTATGGCTATCGCGTGGCGAGAAGGGTCATCTGGCTCGGTTT
>DAOVXI010000098.1 GCA_030636245.1 Deltaproteobacteria bacterium | reverse complement strand
TGACCTCTTTCAACATGTATCTTGCCTGAAGGGTGATTTTTTCATTTGGCGTGAGGGTGAAGATTATCTTTCCCCCGGGGGTCGCGCGGAATGGCGTGTCCTTTTTTGTTATAAGTTTAGTAATGTTTTCAGCGGCTTTTGCGGCAGCTGCGCTTGAGAGAGAAAGATAAAGGCTTGTGCCCTTTTCACTCAATTCGATTGCCTTTGCAAGCCTTAGCTCAAGCCTGAGCGTAGAGGTCTCGATAAGGTTCGTAACCTCCTCGGGCATTTCTCCGTAGCGGTCCGTGAGCTCTTCCGCGACCTCCTCTAGTTCATTAATGTCATGGGCCATGGCAAGGCGTTTATAGATCCCGAGCCTCTGGCCCGTATCAGGTATATAGTCTTCACTGATGAACTGAGAGATCCTGAGGCTGAGCTCCGGCTCTATTGTCTCCTCCTTCGCTTCTCCCTTGATCTCCCTGACCGCTTCCTCAAGTATCTTCGAGTAGGCATCAAAGCCTATCTCGGTTATGTGTCCGCTCTGGCTTCGTCCGAGCAGCTCTCCCGCGCCGCGTATCTCAAGGTCATAGGCGGCCACACGGAAGCCGCTCCCAAGCTCGGTAAGCTCTTCAATGACCTCCATCTTTTTCTGCGTTTCTTTTGTGAGCCTTGATGGCTCGGGACAAACAAGGTAGGCATAGGCCCGGTGGTGGCTCCTTCCAACACGCCCGCGGAGCTGGTAGAGCTCGGCCAATCCGAACCTGTCGGCACGGTTGATTATTATGGTGTTGGCGCGCGGTATGTCCAGTCCGCTCTCTATTATCGTTGTTGAAAGAAGTATGTCGAACTCGCCGGAGGTAAAGCCGAGCATGACCCTTTCAAGCTCATTCTCCTTCATCTGTCCGTGTCCGACGGCTATCTTTATATCCGGCTTGATGCTCTCGGCGATGGCCTTGATGTGGCGGTGCATGGCCTCGATCGATTGCACACGGTTATGCACGAAGAAGATCTGACCGCCTCGCTTAAGCTCTCTGGAGATAGCTTCCCTGATGTGGTCGTCGTTGAAGCGGATAACACGGGTTATTATGGAGAGGCGGTCCTGGGGAGGGGTATTGATTATAGAGAGCTCCCTAATGTCCGTTAGAGACATCTGGAGTGTTCTTGGTATCGGGGTGGCGGTAAGGGTCAGCACGTCGACGTTCTTTTTAAGCTCCTTCAACTTCTCTTTGTTCTTAACACCGAAGCGGTGCTCCTCGTCAATAACGATAACCCCGAGGTCCTTAAAGCCAATGTCGTTTTGCAGCAGCCTGTGCGTGCCGATAACTATGTCCACCGCTCCGGCCTTTAATCTTTCGATAGTTTCAAGTTGAGCCTTTTTCTTTTTAAATCTGCTTATGTAGTCAATTGTTACGGGAAAGGCGCTGAAGCGCTCGGTGAATGTTTTGAAGTGCTGCTGGGCGAGAACCGTTGTCGGCACAAGGAGAGCGACCTGTTTTTTATCCAGCACAGCCTTGAATGCCGCGCGCATGGCTACCTCGGTCTTGCCATAGCCCACGTCGCCGCAGACGAGACGGTCCATTGGTTTTAGTTTTTCCATGTCGCTTGTTACTTCATCAATGGCACGGGCCTGGTCCTCTGTCTCCTCGAACTCGAATGAGCTCTCGAACTCATTGTATATCTTGCACTCTTTGGAGAAGGCAAAGCCCTCAAGTGCCTTGCGCTCGGCATAGAGCTTTATAAGCTCCCCGGCGATGCTCTGTACGGCTCTGCGTACCTTGCCTTTTTTCTTCTCCCACCCTGTGCCTCCGAGCTTATCGAGGGTTGGCGTGACCCCTTCGACCGCCCGGTACTTTGTTACAAGGTCCATGCGTTGGACCGGCAGGTAAAGTTTGTCGGCCCCTGCGTACTCAAGTATAAGGTAGTCGTTCGAGGCGCCGGCGGGGTTCATGCGCTTTAGACCTTTATATACCCCTATGCCGTGAAGCGTATGCACGATGGCATCGCCTTCCTTAAGATCGCGCATCTGGTTCAGGAAGTTCTCTATCTTTTTCTTTGGCGGTGCTTTGTGAGGGCTACGCTCGCCGAAGATCTCTTCCTCTGTTACGATAGAAATAGCAAGCTCCGGCCATCTGAAGCCTTTCGTAACCGAGCCGACGGAGACCGTGACGCTTTGGGCGTTACCTTCGAGCGCAACCTCGCTTGAGGCCACATTCGCGTTGAACTCACTTAAAAGTTCCGCGGTGCGCTCGGCCTGGCCCTTGTTGTGTGTTGTTACGACAACACGCATGCCGCTCTCGGTCCATTCAGCAATGCGGCGGCGAAGCGGAGAGAGGTCTTTCTTTAAGACGATGTCTTGTCTCAGCTCAAGGTTGGTCTTTATAAAAGGAGAGTCCGGGTTGGCTAAAGAGGTAAGCTCTATCGGGTTAAAAGCCTTTAAATTCGTAAGTAAAAGATCACTCTCAATGTACGCCTCATCTTTTGTGATAAAAAGCGAATCGCTTTCATGCGAGTTTATCTCCGTTGTCGCTTCAGTTAGTGTCGCCTCGATCTGTTTTGCCTCATTGATGACAATGAGGGCGTCACTGTCTTTGAAGAGATCCGGTATCGTTATGAGCTCTTCGTTAAAGAGCGGTAGGTAGGCGTTCCAGGGAAGATCCCCGGTAAGCTCGCCTATGCTTTCATATAAGGGCTTCCAAAGCTCTTGCTCCAGCCGAAGCTCGTCGGCTTTGTCCAGAAGCTTTTCTTTCGCGCGGGAGTTGTTGCTTAAGTCTGCCAAGGTTATCGGAAGGAGCGTTACCTCAGCGAGCTCCTTAAGTGATCTTTGAGTTTCCGGGTCGAAGGTTCTAATGCTCTCAAGCTCATCGTCAAAGAACTCGCACCTTACGGGCCAGCGCCCGCTCTCTGGGTTTTGCGCTGGAAAGATGTCGATGATAGAGCCCCTGACACTCACCTCACCGCGTTCTTCTGTCAAGGTCGTGCGGTTATAGCCCATCTCTATAAGTTTTAAGAGGAACTCGCTCCGGTCATAGCTGTCGCCGATTGAAAGTCTTATTGTTCTCTTTAGGATATTCTCAGCCGTTGGTATCTTCTTTAAGAGACGCTCGCTTGATGTTATTGCTATGAAAGGCTTTTTATCATCAAGGTGTTTTATAATGTTATAAAGAAATTCTATGCGTTCGCCGGCGATATCCGGGTGCATGCGTGTTGCTTCAAAGGGCAGAAGCTCTGTTGAGGGATAGAAGAGCACGGGCAGGGTGCTGCCGCTAAAAAAACTTATGTCCTTACGGAACTCCTCGGCCTGTTTTTCATCTGGAAGTATGACGAGGGTTGGCTTGGGGTTCTCTCTGAGTTTGTTTGCTAGAAAAAATGCCTTTGAGGAGCCTTTCAAACCCCCATTGACCTGATTCTGGGCAAAGCTGTCCTTTTGACCGTTTGGGGGTGGCCCCCCTCCTTGGCTGTTTTCTGTGACGTCTGGCGTCACATCAGGGTTTGTCGGTATATCGTCTTTCATGCAAAAAAAATATTATAGCATAAAATGGGGGAGGCTTTAAAGGGTTCTCAATAGTTTGATGGTTTGACAGTAGCTTTTGTCAAATGTTACCCTCTTTAGATGTCTTACTTCCCGGTAAATCTTAATATTAAAGACAGAAAGTGTCTTGTCATTGGCGGAGGTAAAGTGGCCGAGCGCAAGGTTACGTCCTTACTCAGTGCCGGTGCGCTTGTTACTGTCCTAAGCCCGACCCTTACTGAACTCCTCGAAAAGCTTAGTAAAAAACGAGGCAAGGGTAAGGTAACCCACATAAAATCACGCTACAAGGAAGGCGCTCTTGAGGGATTTTTTATCTGTGTCTCCGCTACCTCTAGCAAGGCCATAACTGAAAGAATAAGGAAAGAGGCAACAGAGAAGAAGGTCCTTTTGAATGCCGTGGACATGCCGGAGTACTGTGATTTTATCGTGCCCTCGGTACTGAAAAGAGGCGCATTGAGTGTGGCCGTCTCAACAGGCGGAAAAAGCCCGGCTTTAGCCAAGAAAATAAGGGAAGAGCTCGAGGAGATGCTCCCGGAGGAGCTTACCGTCTTCACCGAGCTCTGCGGCGCGATAAGGAATAAGTTATTGAAAAATGTGGAGAAAAGTGTTAAAAATAAAAGGTTGTATCAGGAAGCTATAACTTGTGGAACCCTCTTTACGCTTGTTATCGAAAACGACAGCGCGGGCGTGGACAGATACTTAAAAGAGGTATTCGGAGGCTCTTACAGCCTTAAGCGGCTTGGAGTAGACCTTAAGGCGGGCAGGAAAAAACAAAACTTGTGAGTGGAGCACTTTTTTATATAACCGCTTTTTTATACCTGGCGGCAACCTTTGTCTTTATCGCTTATCTTGTTTCACATAAAGATGTGTTGGTCAAGGCGGGATGGTGGGTGCTTTTCGCCGGTCTTTGCTTTCACACGCTAACGCTTGGCGCAAGGTGGTTTGAGGGCGGCAGGCTTCCGATAACGAACCTCCATGAGTCGCTGAGTTTTCTGTCATGGATAAGTGTTCTGGCCTACGCGGTCATTGTTTATAAGTACGGACTAAAGGTGATAGGGGCCTTTGTAGCCCCGTTTGCCTTTGTTTTTATAGTCGTGGCGTTTCTGGTGCCAGCGGATATGGAGCCCTTAAGGCCCATGTTAGATACATACTGGCTTTCGGTGCATATCGCGCTTGCCGTAAGCGGGAACGCTTTTTTCGCATTGGCCTTTATATTCGGCCTGCTTTATTTAGTGCAGAACAGGCACCTTAAAACCCATAAGCTCGGGGGGCTTTACTTTGCGCTTCCCTCGCTTGAGGTCATAGATGAGCTTAACTACAGGTGCCTTTCCTACGGTTTTCCGCTCCTGACGCTTGGGATAATAAGCGGGGCCTTATGGAGCCAGGCGCTTATCGGCGAGTACTGGATGTGGAAGCACAGACAGGTGTGGTCGCTCATAACATGGTTCTTGTACGCGGCACTTCTTCACGGCCGTCTTATAAGGGGCTGGAGAGGAAAGAAGAGCGCGGTCTTTTCAGTGGCGGGCTTTTTGGTGCTTCTAGCCTCAACGCTTATAATATATCTCCTTCTCGGAGAAGGGCACGGATTTTTTAATGTAATGGAGGATGTAACAAGATGAACCTGATACTTGTCGGACTTAACCATAAATCAGCTCCCGTTGAGATAAGGGAGAAGCTTTCATACGACTCGGAGAGCTTGTCATCATCTTTAAAAGACCTTATCTCGAATTATGGTGTGAGCGAGGGCGTTATACTTTCGACCTGTAACCGAGTTGAGATAATAGGCGTTGTTGATGACTTGACCAAAGGTGCATGGGAGATAAAGAAGTTCATGGCCGAGAGCCGAAGCATAGCCTTTGACGAACTTGAGGAGCATCTCTATGTTCATACCGGAGAAGATGCCGTAAGGCATATCTTCCGTGTCTCGTGCGGACTGGACTCGATGGTCATGGGTGAGCCGCAGATACTCGGACAGGTAAAGGATGCCTATGCGGAGGCCATCCATCACAAGAGCGCCGGCGTTATAATAAACAGGCTTTACCATAAGGCATTCAATGTCGCAAAGAAGGTAAGAACAGAGACGAAGATCGGGGCATCGGCCGTGAGCATAAGTTTTGCAGCGGTGGAGCTTGCGAGAAAGATATTCCAGGACCTAAGCGGTAAGCGAGTGATGCTTGTCGGCGCGGGAGAGATGGCCGAGCTTGCGGCAAAGCACCTTTTGAACTCAGGGGTGGAGGATATAATAGTCGCCAACCGTACGCTTGAGAGGGCAGAGAAGCTCGCGGGCGAGTTCGGCGGCAAGGCAGTTCTCTTTAGCGACTTCGCCTCACACCTTAAAGACACCGACATAGTTATCGCTTCAACGGCCTCACCAAAGTTCATTATAAAACCTGACGACCTTAAGTCAGCTTTAAAAGTCCGTGGCGCAAAGCCGATGTTCTTTATAGATATATCGGTGCCGAGGAACATTGACCCGCGCATTAACGATCTTGATAGTGTTTACCTATATGACATTGACGATCTTCAGGAGGTCATAGCGGCTAACTTGAAGGAAAGAGAAAAAGAGGCGGCCGAGGCCGAGAAGCTGATACTCGGCGAGATAGACACCTTCTACACCTGGGTGAAAAGCCTTGATGTTGTGCCGACCATTGTCGCTCTGAGGGAAAACCTGGATAAGATAAGAAAGAATGAGCTGGAAAAGGCACTCTCACAGCTGAATGGCCTGAGTGAAAAAGACAAGAAGGTCATTGACTCCATGACAAGCGCCATCGTTAATAAGGTCATGCACAGACCTGTTAAGCACTTAAAGGGCAACGCAAGCGGTGTTGACAGTGACTTCTTTGTGGCGGCCGTAAGAAAACTTTTTGATCTTGGTGATATTAAGATAGAGAATGAGGCAAAAGAAGAGGATAAGGAAAAGGTAACTTCATAAAAGAATTTAAGTAAGGGAGATCTAAGTAAATTGTCTGATAATAAAAAAGTCATACGGATAGGAACAAGGGCATCAATGCTCGCGCTCTGGCAGGCAAACTGGGTAAAGAGCGAGATAGAAAAGAAGCACGGCGTTACGGTCGAGCTATGCAAGATAAAAACGACCGGGGACAAGATAACCGACGTTCCGTTAGCGCAGGTCGGGGGCAAAGGGCTCTTCGTGAAAGAGATAGAGGAGGCGCTCCTGGACGGTAGCGTTGATCTTGCCGTTCACTCAATGAAGGACGTGCCGACATTCTTTCCGGAAGGCTTGTCTCTACGCTGCACAACAGAAAGAGAAGACCCCAGGGACGTGGCCCTGCTTCATAAAGGAGATGAGCTCTTTAAGCTTCCCGAGGGCGCGAAGATAGGAACATCGAGCCTTAGAAGAAGATCGCAGATCCTGGCTAAAAGGCCGGACCTTAAGATAGAGGACCTAAGGGGTAACCTTGACACACGCATAGGCAAGCTTGAGAAAGGCATATATGATGCCATTATACTTGCCGGTGCCGGCATAAGAAGGCTTGGCTGGGGTGAGAAGATCACCGAGTACATAGAGCCCGAGCTAATGCTCCCGGCCATAGGTCAGGGC
>DAOVXI010000001.1 GCA_030636245.1 Deltaproteobacteria bacterium | reverse complement strand
GAATAATACTTGAAACAGTGAGCGTTCCGGTCATAGTTGACGCGGGGGTTGGTACAGCCTCTGACGCGGCCGTGGCGATGGAGCTTGGTGTTGACGGCGTACTTATGAACACGGGCATCGCGGGAGCGAAGGATCCGATAAAGATGGCACGTGCCATGAAAAAAGCCGTCGAGGCCGGCCGCCTTGCCTTTGAAGCCGGCAGGATGCAAAAGAAACTTTACGCTACGGCATCAAGCCCATTAGACGGGATTATAGAGTAGGAGAATTCAATGCATCCGGTGATCTTTACCATAGGCTCCTTTGAGCTGCGTTTTTATGGCCTCATGTATGTCATAGCCATAATCATAGGAAGTTTCTTGCTGCGCTCTGAGGTTAGGCGTAAGGGCATCGCCCTGAGCGATGACGAGACACTTAACTTCCTTATGTGGGTCATAATCGGCGGTATTGTTGGCGCAAGGATCTACTATGTTATCTTTAACCTCGGCTACTACATGGATTATCCCGTTGAGATACCGGCCGTGTGGCACGGCGGGCTCGCCATTCACGGAGGTATCATCGGCGGCCTCGTTGCGGGAGTTATTTACCTTAAAAGAAAGTCCGTCAGCTTCTGGCCCATGGCTGACGCGTGCGCCCCGGTACTTATCCAGGGCCAGTGCTTTGGGCGCATTGGAAACTTCATGAACGGTGACGCGCACGGAATGCCGACGGATATGCCTTGGGGCATTGTCTTCTCTGCCGAGAGCATAGCAGGTCGCGAGTTTCCCGGCATCCCTCTTCACCCGACAATGCTTTATGAACTTATATTAAATTTTTCCATATTCTTGTTCCTCTGGCTCTTTATGCGAAAACGGGAGTATAAGAGCGGCTTTGTCTTTGCGCTTTACATTGCGTTGTACTCAGGAGGAAGATTTTTTGTGGAGATCTTCCGTGCCGATAGCCTCATGATAGGACCTCTTAAAACAGCTCAGGTCATAAGCATCGCTCTTGTGCTCGGCGCTGTTTTAGTGATACTTACGAAAAAACTGTATTTCAGAAAAGCTGAAGAGGCTTAATGCCGAGCCCCGACTTTAAGCTCTACGTCATCACAGACCGCTTAAGCCTTAAGAATAAGACGCTACAAAAGGCGGTTCAGGAGAGCCTGGAGGGAGGAGCAAAGGCGATCCAGTTGAGGGAGAAGGATCTCTCGACACTGGAACTCTTTGAGTATGGCGAAGAGCTCAGGGCGTTAACAAGAAAGTATAAGGCAAAACTTATAATTAATGACCGCTGCGACGTGGCACTCGCATTGAGAGCGGACGGCGTGCAGCTAACAACCAAAAGTTTTTCACCAAAGAGAGCAAGGGAGCTTCTCGGTGAAGATATGCTGATCGGCGTTTCAACCCATAGTTTGGAAGAGGCACTGATAGCCGAGAAGGAAGGTGCCGACTTTATAACCTTGGGGCCGGTATATGACACACCTTCAAAGGCAAAGTACGGTGAGGCGATAGGGGTTGCAATACTGAAAGATGTTGCCTCAAAGATAGGTATCCCTGTCTTTGCACTGGGAGGCATAACAAGTGAAAGGGCGGATGAGGTCCTTGATGCGGGAGCTTTTGGCATTGCCTTGATCTCATCCATATTTTCATCAACCGATATAACTGATGCAACAAAGAATTTTATCGACAAAACAGCTTAACTAAAAGGAGCAATCAAGATGACAACAAGACTAAGTGCTGCAAAGGCAGGCAAGATCACGGAAGAGATGAAGCGTGTTGCCTTAAGAGAAGGCGTACAACCGGAGTTTATCCGTAAGGGTATCGCCGATGGAACAATTATAATATCAAACAATATCAAACGCGGCAATGTCGAACCGCTTGGCATTGGAACAGGACTTAAGACAAAGGTAAACGCCAACATAGGATCGAGCCAGGACCATATTGATATAGAAGAAGAACTCTTGAAGCTGCGCGCCGCGATCGACGCGGGAGCAGATGCTGTAATGGACCTATCAACAGGAGGGCCTATAAATGAGATACGCGCTGAGATCCTAAAAGAGTCAACCGTGCCGATCGGTACGGTTCCCATATATCAGGCGGCAATGGACGCGAAGAAAAAGGACAAGAGCTTTGTTGAGCTTACCGCTGATGAGATGTTTGAAGCGATAGAGACACAAGCGGAAGACGGGGTAGATTTTGTAACCGTGCACTGCGGAGTGACACAGAGGAGTATAGCCAAACTTGAGGCAGAGGGCCGCATCATGGGTGTCGTCAGCCGCGGAGGAGCACTCACGGCAGAGTGGATGCGTTTTAATAAAAAAGAAAATCCGCTCTTTGAAGAGTACGACAGATTGATTGATATAGCCAAGAAGTATGACATGACCATTAGCCTTGGCGACGGGCTTCGCCCTGGCGCGCTTGCGGATGCCACGGACCGTGCCCAGGTTGACGAGCTTATAACACTAGGTGAGCTTGCCAAGCGTGCCTATGACAATGATGTTCAAGTCATGGTAGAGGGTCCGGGGCACGTACCCATAAACCAGATAGAGGCGAATGTTGTTCTGCAAAAACGTCTTTGTAACGGCGCGCCGTTCTATGTTCTCGGCCCCCTTGTCACAGACACGGCTCCGGGCTATGATCACATAACGAGCGCCATCGGTGGAGCGATCGCAGCAAGCGCAGGCGTTGATTTCCTATGCTACGTTACACCAAGCGAACACCTGAGGCTTCCAACGGTTGAGGATGTCACCGAAGGGGTCATTGCCGCGCGAATCGCCGCACACGCAGGCGACATAGCCAAGAACGTAGGCATGGGCAAGGACATGGCCGCTGACATTCGCATGAGCAAGGCACGCAAGGCTTTGGATTGGGATGAACAGATCAGGCTTTCAATAGATCCCGTGAAGGCACAGAAACTCAGAGATTCAAGCCCCCCGACAGAGGAGGATGTATGCACGATGTGTGGCGGACTGTGCGCCATAAAGATAGGTGGTCATACTAATTAACTATAGACAAGGCCTTGTTTAGTGATGATCAGTCGTTTGCCATCCTGATACAGTTCTTACCCGACTGCTTTGCTTCATAAAGAGCGTTGTCCGCTTCATTAACGAAGTCTCCGGAGTTCATTATCCCCGTCATCGGGTATGAAGCAAGCCCTATGCTTATAGTGATCTTCTCCTTTAAAAGTCCTGCGTATGAGTGATCGGAGACAAGCTTTCTAAGTCTTTCAGCTTCAAGTAACGCTCCCTTTAGAGGGGTATGGGGCAGTATAACGGCGAACTCTTCTCCACCATAACGAGCAACAAAGTCGATCTTTCTAACCCCTTTCTTTATCATTGTAGCAACCTCATTAAGCGACTTATCTCCCGCACGATGACCATAGTTATCATTTATGCGCTTAAAATCATCAATGTCCATCATAAGCACCGTAAGCTCGGTATCATATCGCACGGCTCTTTCAAACTCTTCTTCAAGACGCTTGTAAAAGTAATTGTGATTATAAAGTCCGGTAAGTTGATCGGTTATTGCCATCTCCCGGAGGGTTTCCTTCTCATCCCTTATCTCTTCATATAACTTAGCGTTCTTTATGGCATGGTATGAAGCGTTTGCGACTATCTTACAGAAGTTAAGTTCTTTTTCATTAAAGCCGCGGCCCGACCTGGCTGTCCTCAAAAAGAGTGTGCCGAGAACCTCTTCATTGAAAACAATCGGGACTACAAGCACACACATTCCCTCAAGTTCAGTTATAAAATCCTTGACATCACCCATTATCGGATTATTCGTCATGTTCTCAACTGAAAGAGGTGCCTTCATCTCAAGCACCTTCTTTATCTCAGGATACTTATTTAGATCTATCCTTAGGTTCTTTACGTCAGAGTTATCATTCGATACAAGCACATAACCATCGTTATCGCGCCCTATTAAAACGATAGAGCTTCTTACCGCACCGGTCACCTCCGCAACCTTCTGAACCATCGTGCTCAAGACCTCTTCCGTGTCGAGCGTGGCACTCAGGGCTGTTGTTATATCCAGAATATGTTCAAGGTTTTTTTTATCCTCGTCTATCTCAGAGTAAAACTGACTTATTCTTAATTGAGCATTGATACGGGCGATAAGCTCAAGCTCATCAATAGGCTTTACAATAAAGTCGTCAGCACCGATCGTAAGCGCATCAGCAATGATCTTTTTCTCGTCTTTTATGGAAATGATAACGATAGAGGGTCGTTTTGAGATATCTAAAGCTCTTATGGCCTTACAGACCTCGACACCGTCCATGTCATCCATGATCAGGTCTAAAAGTATAAGGTCAGGGAGCCATGTTTTTACCTCTGCCACGGCATTTTTACCGCCGGAGATAGACCTGACATCAAAGCCCTTGCTTACGAGGATATCCGTAAGCATCTTGACTATCAGCGCATCATCGTCAACGATAAGGATCTTTTTTGTATTCTTTTTTGTTTCCATTTTCAAAGATATTTCTGAGATGTAATGGCTTTTTCCGTCATGCGGGCTATACCCTTTTAGATACCCTAACCCTTGACAAATGTTTCTCTTTACCTTAATATTCACTTAGTGCCCCCGCCTTTACGGCAGGGGCATTATTCTTAAACAGATCTAATTATAAGGATTTTATCAAACTACCCAACAAGTCCTTCCGGGCCGGCGTAGCTCAGGGGTAGAGCAACTGATTCGTAATCAGTTGGTCGGCAGTTCGATTCTGCCCGCCGGCTCCATTCATAAAAAAATACCATAAAAACCGAGGGTTAACAACCGCTACTTCTTCTGCTCCTCACCACTTGTGTTGGTGCCGTTGTGTATGCTCAGGAGCTGATAGAACTGTGGCTTCTGAACAAAACCAGGGATTATCGTGCCGTCCGGGAATATTATCGCCGGCGTTCCGCTTATGCCAAGGCTTCTTGCTAGCGCTATGTTCTTCTCGATAGCATCCGTTTCACATGTAGGTGCCGGGATGGCCTTATGAACGTAAGCATCCTCAAGGAGCTTTACCGACTTCTCACAAACGATCGTCTTGGCCTTGTCAAAAGCTGTTGGGTGACTATCAAGCGGGAACATTATAAGATAAAACGCAACATCGCTTCTTTCCTTCACAACCTCAACAAGCACATCATGGAATTTTTTACAGTAAGGACACTCGGGATCGTCAAAAACGATTACCTTATACTTAGCGTTCTTATCTCCGACCAAAAGAGCATCCTCAAGGGATATCTTTGATACATCTGTTTTCTGCCTCTCCGGTTGTACACCTATCTTATCGAGCGGGATGAGCTTGCCTTCCAAAAGATACTTCTTTGAAAAATCAAGGTAGATCGTACCCTCACCCGGCTGCCCAGGCTTCGAGAATTTAACAGACCAAAAACCCTTTATGTTGCTCTCCTCGACCTTGGTGATGGTAACGCCGATCGTATCGGCTTTCATCAAGGCTGCCGCTTCCTCTTTTGTTATCTTATGGCAGTCCTTGCAATCTCCGGCGCACCCTGCGACATGGAGCGATCCTTCAAGCGCCTCCCTGGTGTCTTCACTTCCGGTCTTGCTTTCCTCGGGCGTACACCCGCCGGCAAAAACCAAGAGACAAAAACTCATGGCTGTTATGATCGTAAGTCTGATATTAATTTTTTTGAACATTTTTTTAGCTCCTCTTATTTTTCAATTATATTATTTAAGACCCAAAACATCCTGCATATCAAATAGCCCGGTATCCTGCTTTGTTACCCACACCGCAGCCCTTACCGCACCACTTGCGAATGTCATGCGCGAGTGTGCCCTGTGCGTAAGTTCCAGTCTTTCTCCATCACCGCCAAAGAGTACCGTGTGATCGCCGACTATATCGCCGGCCCTGAGTGTCTGGATACCTATCTCCTCACGCGTCCTCTCTCCAATTATACCCTTTCTTTCATATACGGCAACATCCTCAAGCTTTCTTTTTGCACCAAATGCGGCAACCTCGGCGATCCTTATGGCCGTGCCCGAAGGTGCATCAGCCTTATGCCTGTGATGTGCCTCGACTATCTCGATATCAAAGGTTTCGTGGAGCACGCTTGCCGCCTCCTCCACGAGCTTTAAGAGAAGATTAACCCCAACGCTCATGTTCGGCGCAAGCACTATACGGTTATTTTCAGCAAGCTCGGTTATTTTTTCACGGTGAGCAGATGAAAAACCTGTAGTTCCGATCACTATGCTTTTCCCGAGCTCTGTTGCGATCTCTGCCGTCCTGATGGATACCTCGGGTGTGGTAAAGTCGATGACAACATCCGAGGCCTTTATCGCATCCGTTGTGTCTTCTACGACCGTAACACCGCTTACTTCAAAACCGGCCAAGGCGGCCGCATCCGCTCCAAGGTTCGGATGACCCGGAGCCTCTGTTGCTCCGCCCAGCGTTGCCTCGGGGTTTGCATCGATCGCCGTGATGATGTTCTTGCCCATCCTGCCGGCGGCTCCCATTACCGTTATCTTTACCATTTTATATTACCCCGTATTTCTTAAGTGCGTCTTCGATTTTTTTTCTGTTCTCGCCCTGCATTGCTGTCAAAGGAAGGCGGAACTCTTCAGCTACCTTACCCATTATGGCAAGCGCCGTCTTGACCGGAATAGGGTTGGTCTCAACGAACATGACCCTGTGAAGCGCCTGGAGCTTATAGTGCAGCTTTAAGGCCTCCTCACGCTTATCTTCAAAGTAAAGCCTGCACATCTCGCTCACATCACTCGGAACGATATTGCTTGTAACGGATATCACCCCGTGCCCACCGATGGTAAGCATGGGATAGGTTATAAAATCATCGCCCGAGATCATAAGAAAGCCTTTGCTCGAGTACTCCATAATATCGCTTGCCTGAGCAAGGTCGCCTGTTGCTTCCTTTATGCCGATTATGTTCTCTATCTCGGATAAACGCGCGACCGTCTCCGGTGCCATATTTAATGCCGTTCGTCCCGGAACATTATAAAGAAGCAGAGGCAGCTTTGTGCTTTCCGCAATAGCCTTATAGTGCTCATAAAGCCCTGTTTGCGTTGGCTTGTTGTAATATGGAGATATCAGAAGAGCCGCGTCGGCTCCCGCCTCCTCGGCATGACCGGTAAGCGTTATGGTCTCCCTTGTAGAGTTAGAGCCGGTACCGGCGACAACAGGCACTCGTCCGGCGGATGTCTCTATTACTATATCAATAACCCGGTTATGCTCAACGTGCGTAAGGGTCGCGCTCTCACCTGTTGTACCGCAGGGAACCAGCCCGTCCACGCCGCCTTCGATCTGCGCCTCCACGTGAGCCCTTAAAGCATCCTCATCAACCTTGCCGTCCTTGAACGGGGTTATAAGAGCTGTTAGACAGCCTTTTATCATTTTTCTAAACCCTCCAAAAAATTTTCATCCATTTATTAATTTATATCTCTACCAAACCGCTAAAGACCTCTTCAGCAGGCCCGGTCATATTTTTAAATCCTCAAATACCATCTTACTTAGGCAACTTATATTTCAGCAACACCGCTGAAAGTTTCCACAGCAGGCCCTGTCATGTAGACATGATTGTCTTTTTTATCCCACTCTATTTTGAGCGTTCCGCCTAATAGAATAACCTTAACCGTACGTCCTGTAAAGCCTTTTAGGTGGCTGGCGACAACGCTTGCGCATGCCCCGGTGCCGCAGGCCAGTGTCTCGCCACTTCCTCTCTCCCAAACACGCATCTTGATCTTGCTTTTACTCATAACCTCGATGAACTCCACATTCGTCCTATTGGGGAAAAAAGAGTTTGTCTCTACCGAAGGACCGTACTCGTGCACGAACTCTTTGCTTAATTTCTTAACAAATGTAACGGCATGAGGGTTACCCATGGAAACACATGTAAACTTCAAAGGCTTCGCCTTTCCACCGCTTGCACTCTTTGCGGTTATAAGCTTATCCATTACTACACCCTTTGCCTTTGTGGGAATACGACTACCCTCCAAGACAGGCTCTCCCATATCAACCCTGACAAGCCCGGCTCCGGCTTTTGCTGGTTTAATGATGCCGGCCATGGTCTCTATATTTAAAACCTTCTTCTTGGATAGACCGCGGCTCCATATATAATCGGCAAAACATCTTATGCCGTTGCCGCACATCTCCACCTTGCTCCCGTCAGCGTTATATATCTCCATACAAAAATCCGCTTTTCTGGAGTTCTTCAGTACAAGCGCCTGATCAAAACCGATGCCAAAACGCCTGTCAGATAACTTCTTCATAACAGCCTTCAACTTCGATAGCTTCTTTTTCCTGAGGTCGAGTACAATGAAATCATTACCCGCCCCATGCATCTTCGTAAACTTTAACTTCATAAATTTTTTCCTCTTTAAAAACGCGCCCAACCTCGCTTCACTTTCTATTAAGTCAGTAAGCTTTTACCTTTTCTTTACCGAGTAATAATTTACCTCTTCTTGCTCTTCTTAAAAAGAGCGTTCGGCATTACCTCACCTTCAATAAGGTCTGCCGGCTTCTCTCTCTTTTTCACTACATAATAATCTTTGCCCTTGACCATTACCTCGGCGGCTCTGGGCCTCGAGTTATAGTTGCTGCTCATTGTATAGCAATAGGCGCCGGCACTCATAACGGCAAGCAGCTCGCCGGGATTGACCTTCTTTATTTTTCTATCACGTGCAATAAAATCTCCGGTCTCGCAAATAGGTCCGACTATATCTGCCGTGACCGTACCGCGCCTTTCCTTCACAACAGGCTCTATGCCATGATAGGAACCATAAAGGCTTGGCCTTGGAAGATCATTCATTCCTGCGTCCGCTATAATAAAGTTCTTTACTGATCCTTTTTTTGTATATGTTACCCTCGTTGCCAGTATTCCGGCGTTACCTACTATGTTACGCCCCGGCTCGAATATGAGCGTTACCCCGAGGTCTTTTGTTTCCTTTATGACAGCCTCGCCGTACTTTGAGGGATGCGGCGCTGTTTCATCCTCGTACGTTATGCCGAGGCCGCCTCCCATATTAATGTAGCCGGGGTCTATACCCTGAGCTCTCAAGTCTCCGACAAAGGTCTTGACCTTCTTAAGAGCGTCGATAAATGGCTTAATGGATGTTAGCTGCGAGCCTATGTGGCAGTCCACGCCGAGCAGGTCAAGGTTCGCAAGGTTCTTCCTGGCATACGCATACTCTCTTAGAGCTTCCTTCCGCTCGATACCGAATTTATTTTTCTTAAGTCCTGTTGATATATAAGGGTGCGTCTTCGGATCAACATCCGGGTTTATCCTTATCGCGATGCCCGCTCTTTTCTTAAGCCGTTTTGCGACCTTGTTTATCAGCCTCAGCTCTTGAGGGCTCTCGACATTGAACATGAGTATGCGTTTTTTTATTGCGAACTCTATCTCTTCCTCTGTCTTACCCACACCGCTAAAGACAACCTTCTTCATGTCTCCTCCGGCTTTAACGACCCTGAAGAGCTCACCGCCGGAAACTATATCAAAGCCTCCCCCAAGGGTTGAAAATGTTTTAAGTACCGCGAGGTTCGAGTTGGCCTTAACGGAAAAACATATAAGGTGCGGCGCGTCGGCAAAGGCCGTATCAAAGGCGTTAAAGTGTCGGGTGAGTGTTTTGTGGCTATATATAAATACCGGTGTACCGACCTCTTTCGCAATGCGCTTTACGCTTACACCCTCGGCGTAAAGTCTTTTCTTCGCCCCGCCTTTATAATCAAAATAATGCATCCAACGTACCTCCGTATAAGATTAATTAATTTACTTCCTCAGGTGCCACAGGCACTTCCACCGGCGTCACAGACTCATCCATCGGTGCCACGGGCTTGTCCACGGGCGGCACGGTCTCATCCACCGGCGCCACGGGCACTTCCACCGGTGCCACAGGCACTTCCACGGGCGGCACGGGAGGAGCTTTCCTGCCGCAGCCAACGGTTAAGACAAAGGCCGCTAACGCGGCCACAGAGTATAAAAGTATTTTTTTCATATACTATTTTTTCTTAAGCTCGATCAGAGCCCGTGTGATCTGTTTTTTTACTTCTTTAGGCGCGGTCCCGCCATAAAGCGAGCGTGCCTTAACAGAGCTATCAACGGTAACGACTTTTATAATGTCATCACCAAAGCTTTTGGAGAATTTTTTCCACTGCGTGGCCTTTACATCACTAAGCTCAATGCCCTTATCAATACAAAACGCCACGGCCTTTCCCACAACCTCGTGAGCCTTCCGAAATGGCATGCCCCCTTGCGTCAGGTAATCGGCCACATCGGTTGCCGTTATAAAGCCCTTGGCTGTCGCCTCACGCATACGTTTTTTATTCACCTTCATGCTCTTAAGCATCGGGGTGAATATATCGAGCACGGCCTTCAGCGTATCAACGGTATCAAAGAGCGGTTCCTTGTCTTCCTGCATGTCCTTATTGTAGGCAAGCGGCAGGGACTTCATGACCGTAAGCATTGAAACGAGGTTACCTATGACCCGGCCCGACTTGCCGCGCGCAAGCTCCGCCATGTCGGGGTTCTTCTTCTGAGGCATAATGGAGGAGCCTGTTGAAAACTCATCGCTTATCTCGACAAAACCGAACTCCGAGCTTGACCACAGGATCAGCTCCTCGGACAAGCGGGAGATGTGCACCATTATTATAGAAGCAACAGATTGAAACTCTATCAGGAAATCCCTGTCGCTCACCGCGTCAAGGCTATTGGCACTCACCTTTGAGAACTTTAAGAGCTTTGCCGCATATGCACGGTCCAACTTATAAGGACTTCCGGCCAGTGCGCCCGAACCAAGAGGCATAACATCCACACGTTTAAGCGCCTCGCCGAGGCGCTCTGCGTCACGCTTCAACATTTCAAAGTATGCCATCATGTGATGCGAAAAGAGTATTGGCTGTGCCCTCTGAAGATGGGTGTAGCCCGGCATTACGGCGTCCATGTTCTTTTTCGCTACACTTATGAGCGCAGACTGAAGATCCTTTATGGCTTTACTAACGAGAGCGCCCTCGTCCTTTAAGTAAAGACGCACATCTGTTGCAACCTGATCGTTACGTGAACGGCCGGTGTGAAGCTTGCCTCCGAGCGCACCTATCTTTTCCGTAAGCCTCTTCTCGATCGCCATGTGTATGTCTTCATCCACGGTGCGGAAACAGAACTTATCCGTCTCGATCTCTTTTTGAATCGAGTTAAGTCCTTTTATTATCTTCGTGACTTCCTTCGCGGTCAGAACACCCGCGCGCTGCAGAACCTTTGCCTGAGCGATCGAGCCTATTATGTCATGCCTATAGAGCCTTTTATCAAAGCTGATGGAGGCATTAAAACTTTCGGCCGCGCTTGTTCCGCTTGCTTTAAAGCGGCCGCCCCAAAGCTTTTTGTTTTCTTTTTTGCCTTTTACTTTTTTTGGTATTGTCTTTTTCATTTCATCGCCTCTTTAACTGCCGCGAAAAGCAACGGTACCATTATCTCGTGATGGCCCGTAAGGGTTATCCCCCGGCCTCCGGTCATCGTGGGCCTTCGTACGACATTTGTGACCGGCCTGTAGTGCTGAATAAAGTCCATGTTGACGGTCGTAATATCACGCACCCTGTGTCCGGTATTGCGCGCGAGGGTTAATGCCTTTAAGAAAACCTCGGGCATGATGACCGCTGAACCGATATTTATAAAAACACCTTTATCAAGCGTTGCGACAACGCCTGCAAAAAGCTCAAAGTCACGCTGCGTGCCAAGCCCCGTAAGCGCGCCGTCCATTGAAGGGTGAAGGTGTATTATGTCTGTTCCAAGCGCGACGTGAACCGTTACCGGAATTCCAAGCCTCGCGCCTGCCGCGAGTATACTTTTATCCTTACCCGCATAACGTGAACGCTTGATCATCTCTCCGACGGATGCGCCTATGCCAAGCCCTTTTTTAACGCCTTTATTAATAGCACCGTTTATAAGCTCCCCGGTTTCTTTTGCCATCCCGAATTTGCCTGTCTTCAGCTCTTTATCGACATCCTCGGAAGTTGCTCCGGCGTAAGCAAGCTCAAAGTCATGCACAACGCATGCTCCGTTCATTGCGATAGAATCTATTATGCCTGCTTCCATCATGTCAACAACGAGAGGTGTAAGACCTGTCTTAATAACATGCGCCCCCATACTAAGAGCCACAGTCCTGCCGTTCTTCTTGGCTTTTATGATAGCACTAACGACCGCCTTTATATCCTCGGCAGCCAGGATGCCCGGCAAAGTATCCATGAACTCTGAGAAGCTCGCACCCTTGCCATAGACCCTCGCAAGTTTTTCACCCGCGACCTTGCTCTTCCTTTTTTTCAAGGGATAGGTCTTTGCTTTTTTAGTTGAAAGCGGTTTTATCTTTTTCTTCATCATACCTTCTTAAAGAGTGTCTTATCCACAAGCTCACAGAGTATATGGCAAACGGTAATGTGTACCTCCTGAACCCTGGCCGTTTTCTTTGATGCTACGTTTATATTATAATCGGCCTTCTTCCCTACCTTGCCGCCGTCGCCGCCGGTCAGGGCTATGGACTTTATGTCCAGCTTCGCCGCCGCCTCGACCGCACGCAGAACATTAGTCGAGCCACCGCTTGTGGATATCGCAAGAAGCACGTCACCCGATGTGCCAAGCGCCTTTAGCTGCTTACTGAAGAGCTGGCTAAAGTCATAGTCGTTACCAATGCTTGTAAGGATAGAGGTGTCTGTTGTAAGCGCTATCGCCGGAAGCGGAGGACGTTCTATCTCAAAGCGGTTAACGAACTCTGCCGCAAGGTGCTGCGCATCAGCTGCGGAGCCGCCATTACCGCAGATAAGAAGCTTGCCGCCTGATTTAAATGAACCGGCTATAATTTCAGCGCAGGCGCTGATAAGCGCGGCATTCTTTTTAGTAAAAAATGCCTGCTTTGTTTTGATACTCTGCTCGGCTGTTTTTAAGACACTGTCTTTATGCATTCTATATCTTGAACTTTCCGTTCTTTTGTATGACCTTGCCGTCTATGTAAAGCGCGCCGCCTTGCCTCAGGTCCTTTATCATATCCCAATGTATGGCGCTCTTGTTCTTGCCTCCGGCACTCTCATAACTCTTGCCAACGGCCAGATGAATAGTGCCGCCGATCTTTTCATCAAAGAGGATATCGCTTGTGAATTTTTTTATGCCGTAGTTTACCGCCACACCAAGCTCTCCGAGAAAACGCGCGCCCTTATCCGTGTTAAGCATTGTGTTCAGGAATTTTTCATTCTTATCTGCCGTTGCCTTTACGACCTTACCCTTTTTGAACTCAAGCCTTATGCCTGTAACCTCACGGCCCTGATATATGGCAGGCATCTCATAAAATATGTGGCCCTCTGCGCTGTCCTCAATAGGGCTCATGAAAACCTCGCCATCCGGCATGTTCCTCTCACCCACGCACTTTATGCCCTTCCGGCCCTTTATGCTCATGGTCAGGTCCGTGTCTTTACCGACTATACGCACAGTGCTTCCCTTATCTAGAACCTTCTTAAGTTTTTTCTGGAATACATCCATCTTTTTCCAGTCGATGTTGGTCGCACCATAAAGGAATTTTTTGTATTCCTCAAGGCTCATGTCCGCTTCCTGCGCCAAAGCGTTCGTCGGAAAATTACAGATAACCCAGCGCTTTTCGTTTACAATAATGTCCCTTATCTTTGAGAGCGCCTTGCCACGCACAGCGGCCATCTCCGGGTCCACCATTGACAGCGCCTTCTTGTTATGCGGAGCGGCGATGCTTATATAGCAATCCATGCTCTTTGCCTCATAGATCTTATGCTTCGGTGTGTACTCAAGCTGGTGCTTCTTTGCGTGAGAATAAAACTCATTCACCGTCTCTTCTATGTTCACGTTCACGAATGGATGACCTCCTGCCTTGAGCACTTCTTTAAAGCACTCTATGACCAAGGGCTTTCCCAACTCGCTTGACGAGCTTATAAGGACCGTATCGTTTTTCTTTACCTGGCATGAATGATTAACAAGAATTGAAGCAAGCTTAGCTACTCTGGGATCTCCCAACATAATACTCCTTATCCTCTTTAACTTTTTTATCTTCTACAAATGAAGAACCCTGCCGTGAGTTCCTCTCTTCTAATTTTTTATCTATTGTTTCTTTTATGATGAACTTATTCACGCCCCATTTCGGGGCGATCAAGAACTCTTTCGGCACGTCACCGCTTAGCCTATGAATAACAACTTCGGGGCTCAACGCCTCGATGGATTCTACCACAATTTCACTGTATTCTTCAAGGCTTAGAAGCTTCAAATCCCCCTTTTTGTACATCTCCTCAAGGGCTGTGTTTTTTAGCACCTGTAGCTGGTGAAACTTTACTCCCCACACCTTAAGTTCATTTAAAAACCTTATCGTTTTAAGAAAATCCTCTTTACCCTCACCGGGAAGCCCGGCTATTACATGAGCACAGACCTTTATGCCATTTTGTGAGAGAAGCTTATGCGCTCTTTGAAAATCCTCTACGGTATGGCCCCTGTTGATACGCTTCAGTGTCTCATCATTTGCGCTCTGAAGACCCAGCTCCACCCATAAACCCCTATCCCCGCTAACCTCTTTCAGAAGCTCGACGATCTCTTCATTTATGCAATCAGGCCTGGTTGAGACCGCCAGCAGAGCTACCCGCTCGTCACTAAGAGCCTCTTTGTATAACGCCCTCAGCTTTTCGGGCTTTGCATGCGTATTGGAGTTTATCTGAAAGTACGCAATGAACTTTTTTGCCTTATGCCTCGCAGCTACCTTCTCGATCCCGTCGGAGAGCTGCTTATCTATCGGCTTCCCATCGGTTGTAACAAGAGGTCTGATCGTCTCCACCTCACAGTATGTACACCCCGCATAGGGGTCAATTGCAAGGGATGACACCGTGCCATCCTTATTTGGACAGCTAAAGCCGCCATCGAGCGTAACTTTAAAGACCTTCTCTTTGAACTCTTCTTTAAGATAGACAGAGAGGCTTCTGTATTTTTCTTTGCTCAAAGACTCACCCTGTACTTTTTTATGAATTTTATTGGTCTTAACAATTCCTTGGCACGCCTAAGTGACGGGATACCGAGATCCTGTTCCCGATTTATATACTTAAAGCTACTTGGCATAAGCGAGGCAAATGATTTTACAACATACTGAAGAACCCCGGAGTATTCGGTCAATCCCTTTTCAAAGTGTACGGCGAATGTGTCGCTTCGTCCAAGGGCCTCGCCTATCTCAAAGGCCACGGCCAATTTGTCGGCGTAATATATGCACCCCATAAGCCCGAGCTCCTTCATCGAGTGAAGCGCTTCTTTTGTTTCATGATAATCGCCATCGTCTTTCCCGGCATTAAGCCTATCTTCATGCCACTTATCTAATACCGTTAAGGCATCATCAAGACGATCCTCGTCAAGCTTCACTGCCTCTGCGTTATACTTGGAAGTAAAGGCGCTAGCCCTGTTCCGTTTCTTTAAGAACTTTCCGCCCTTAAGCTCCGAAAGTTCTTCTCTTAAATAAATATAATCAAAGTTATCCCTGTCTTCTTGTATCTTAACCCCCAATCCTTCCAAGGCCTTTACATCTTCTTCGGTTATGCATTTCAAAGTAACACCGGCTTTTAATATATCCACCAGCACAGCGGCCTCTGGCAAACCGAATGGCAGCAGCAAAAAAGCCTTACCGGCTTCGCTCCCGCTTATGGCGAGTGTGTTGTCAGAAAGCTTGCTTAAAAGGTAGCCGTGTTTTTTTCTGAATAGATAAATATTCGCAAAGGTAAACTCTGACACCGAGCTTTGGTCCTCTTTAAAGAGCGGCTCCAATATTGCTTTAGTTTTAAGGGTTATCTCTTCACCATCAGGATATGCTTTTATTGCCTCTAACGTCATTCCATCATCTCTTTCTAAGTGTTCCAAGTGTCGGCTCGACCAGGACCGTGTCGAACTCGCTGACATTTACCGAGCCAGAGGCCGCGCCCTTTACCTTACGGACGAACTTAACATCCGTTACTATTACCTCAACCTTGCTCTGTTCTTTTGCGCGGCTATAAAAAGCCGCCACTCGTGCCGCTTCGATAATGGCCTTTTTACTTATGACCCGTCCACTGGCTTTTATTATCACATGTGAACCTGAAACATCTTTTGCGTGAAGCCACATATCTCCGCTCGCCGCTTTTTCCCGCAAAAGGGTGTCGTTACTCTTGCTAGATTTTCCACAAAGCAGCGAGAAACCGTCGCTTGAGAGGAATGCTCTGTATGGGAGTGCCTTTTCTTTTTTCTCTTCTTTTTTCGATATTTTTCTTTTTAGTAACTTCTCTTTATATAGTTTTTCTATTAACTCTTCTTTTTCCTTCTCCCCGGCCTCATCAAAACTTTTCAGATATTTTTCAACCGTATGAAGCTCTTCAACCGCGGCAGGGAGCCTTTCCTTAAGCATCTTAAGGGTTGTCTCTCCTTTTTTCGCCCTTTTAAAGTACCTCTCAGCGTTGTCCTTCGCGCCTAACTTGGGGTCGAGCCTAACAACTACTTTTTTAACGCCTTCCTCGGTATAATCATTAAGCGCAACCTTCTCCGCGCCTTTCTCAACACTATTAAAGTTGGCAATTATGAGCTCCCCTTTTTTTCTACCACCCTGCAGCCTTACTGCATTCGTCCTGTCGGCTTCAAGGTTTTGTATTTTTCTTTTACGCTTTTTTATCTCGGTCCTCAAGGCCCTTCTGATCTCACTTGCCTCAAATTCTTTTTCATCTTTTTTGATCAATGCAAAGTACGTACGCTCCGCTGCTTCAAGATAACTTTCATTATCTTTCTTTGTAAACTCAAAGCCTCCCCGAGCTCCTTCTTTTGGTAAGGGAAGCTCTACAAATTCAGCTCCGGGGTAAACCTCTCTTTCAATACCTTCGCCCTTAAAGTGCCTTAAGCTATCGATGACAGTACCTTTGCCGTCCGTTAAAATAACATTTGAGGATTTGCCCGTTAGCTCAACAACCAATGTGTACTCAACCTCGGTCCCCGTAAAGATTAGGTTGAGTATCCTCTCATTTTCTTTCTGCTTAACTTCAACAAGTTTTAAGCCCGAAAGCCGACTACGCAATAGTGAACAAAACCTCGGTGGACGTTCCGGGTTTTTCATCTTTTTCTTAGTTAGAAATATTGATGAATACTTTGGGTGGGTGGAGATAAATAATCCTTCCTGAGTCCTGCCGGTGTAAAGATATATAAGCAGCTCTCTTGCGCTTGGTTCATAGACCTTTGCGACGATAGAGTTACTTATCCTTTCACTCAACTCAGCTACAACCTCTTTTAACAAAACTGCTTTCATATGGTAATTTTAACACATGACGGATGGATATTGAACTTGGAAGGTGCCATAAAGCATATAAATATAGCTTCCAACGATGACTGTTGTGGTTTTTACCGAAATGTTGTATATTGCTCTATTCACTTAAAGCGCATTATTATCACAATGCATCCTTTGATACTCAGCAAATAACAGCTTATATATATTTAAGGACTTTTATGAAATCTGACCATTCCATGATACCGCGCTACAAGGGCAGCGTTCAGGCTGACATATTCTCAGGACTGACCGTAGCGCTTGCCTTGGTCCCGGAGGCTGTTGCTTTCGCCTTTGTTGCGGGTGTCTCTCCTATTGTGGGTCTGTACGGTGCCTTCATGATGTGCCTTATTACAGCCATAGGTGGTGGCAGACCGGGGATGATCTCGGGAGCTACAGGTGCCATGGCAGTTGTCATGGTACACCTTGTCATGGAAGGTAACGCCATGGGCGCGGAAGGCTCTTACTCAGGGGTTCAGTATCTATTTTTTACCCTCCTGCTCGTTGGCATTTTTCAAAGCCTTGCCGGATTTTTTCGTTTGGGCAAGTTTATCCGAATGGTTCCGAGATCCGTTATGATGGGTTTCGTTAATGGACTTGCCATTGTAATTTTCTTATCACAGCTGAAGATGTTCCAGTCGGGTGAGGGTTGGATCCAGGGCAAGGCTCTCTGGACCATGATCGCTCTTGTGGCCTTGACCATGGGAATCCTCTTTCTCGTACCTCTTATATATAAAAAAGCACCGGGAGCTCTTATCGGTATTATCTCTGTTTCTCTCCTCGTACTTTTTATCAAGATAGACACGGAAACCGTCCTCTCCTTTATTCTTACGAACGGCGGCACCGGGATCCAGGCGGGTCTTCCAAGCTTTGCCTTTCCTCAGGTTCCCTTCTCCTGGGAGACACTTGTCTTTATAACACCCTATGCCGTAATCCTTTCTGCCATCGGACTCATTGAGTCCCTGATGACCTTAAGTCTCATTGATGAGCTTACACATTCGCATGGAAATGGAAACAAGGAGTGTGTTGCTCAGGGTGTTGCCAACTTCACGAACGGTCTCTTTGGCGGCATGGGAGGTTGCGCCATGATAGGACAAAGCATCATCAACATTACCTCAGGCGGGCGCGGGCGGCTTTCCGGCATCACTGCCGGCATCGCTCTGCTCTTCTTTATTCTCTTCACCTCCGATTATATCGAACAGGTGCCCATTGCCGCTTTGGTCGGGGTTATGTTTATCGTAGTAATAAAAACCTTTGCCTGGAGTACCTTTAATATTATAAATAAGATCCCCAAGTGGGACGTGACGGTTATCATTCTTGTAACAGCCCTTACCGTCATGTATGACCTTGCTATCGCCGTACTTTGCGGTGTTATTATCTCAGCACTTATCTTCGCGTGGAGAAATGCCTTACGTATTCGTGCACAAAAGTCAGTGGATGAGCACGGCATTAAACATTACAAGATCTATGGGCCCTTGTTCTTTGGCTCCACAACTTTATTCTTCAGTAAGTTTGATATTGAAGATGACCCGCAGGAGGTTATTATTGACTTTGAAGAGTCTCGCATCATGGACCAATCGGCGATCGATATCATCAATAAAGTCGCGGAGGCCTATCAGCAACTGGGCAAGAACATTCACCTGCGCCACCTGAGCAAGGATTGTACTCGCCTTATTAAAAAAGCTGAGAAGATATGTGACGTAAATGTTCTTGAAGACCCCGATTACTTTGTCAGCATCGATAACTACCGTAAATACCAGGAAGAATTATCTACAACGGATTAGTGCCTCTGTCTATGAATTGTGCCCGTCGAAAATCAGAAAACCTACGCTAACTTAAAGTACAATATTGAATAATAAAAAAGCCCGCTACTAGCGGGCTTTTTTATACAACGAATATTAATTATATAAGCTATAAAAGATTACAGCTATCTACTCCGGCTACTTTTCCTACCTCTGGCGTTGTCCTTACCGCCGTACTTATTCCGACGGTTTTGATCTCCACTGGTTTTTTTAAAACGACGTTCTCCAAAAGGAAGGTGCTTCTCGGTACCTGGAGTAGACGGCGTATCATTCTCATAAAAACCAGGGATCCTCTCAACCTCGATCTTACGGCCAAGAAGACGCTGAATGCTGCTTAGCTGTCCTCTCTCTTCCGAGGATACGAGAGAAAGGGCCCTGCCCTCCACTCCGGCGCGGCCTGTGCGCCCGATACGATGGACGTAGTCCTCCGGGACATGTGGCAGTTCAAAGTTCACAACATGAGGGAGACTGTCAATGTCGAGACCCCGTGCGGCTATATCTGTCGCAACAAGGGTTCTAACAGCACCTTTCTTAAAATCAGCCAGAGCTTTTGTGCGTGCCGACTGGCTCTTGTTGCCATGAATTGCCGTTGCGCTCACGCCGTCCGTTGTAAGCTGCTTTGCAAGTTTATTAGCTCCGTGCTTGGTCCTTGTAAAAACAAGAACCTGACTCCAGTTGCCATCAGTTATAAGTTTTGAGAGCAGTTCCCGCTTGCGTGTCTTTCCAACCGGGTGCACGACCTGCGTAACAAGCTCTGTTGCCGTGTTCCTCGGTGTAACCTCTATGAGCTCCGGGTTATGCAGCAGTCCGTCGGCAAGACGTTTTATCTCCTTTGAGTATGTAGCCGAGAACAAAAGATTCTGCCTCTTGCTCGGAAGAAGTTTTAATATCCTCTTTATATCATGTATGAAACCCATATCAAGCATACGGTCGGCCTCGTCCAGCACGAGTATCTCAACCTTAGAGAGGTTTACCGTCTTCTGTCCCGCATGGTCAAGTAGACGGCCTGGTGTGGCTACCAGTATATCCACACCTTGGCGCAACTTTTGTTTCTGCGGATTTATACCAACCCCGCCGTATACTATGGTCGAGTTCAAATGCATACCCTTACCATAGGTTGCTACGCTCTCGCCTACCTGGGCGGCTAGCTCACGTGTTGGAGTTAGGACCAGCGCCCTAACGGCTCGACCTCTTGCGTTGCTTTCTTTACTACTCAGCAGCTGCAGCATTGGTAGCGTGAATGCAGCTGTCTTACCCGTACCGGTCTGTGCTCCGGCAAGGATGTCTCTTCCTTCAAGAACCTTTGGGATGGCTCTGAGTTGTATCGGTGTTGGTTCTGTGTAGCCCTGTTTCTTTACAGCGCTAAGTAGCTCGGGCACAAGGCCGAGTTCTTCAAATGACATAGTTATGCTCCTAATATCGGCCTACTCATAACTTATGAGCCGGTAAAGGCGAAATTGTTTTAAGGTTATTGTGAGTGATGTTGGAAAAGAATGGTATTTACAACGACACGAGAGGCGCTTACCGGAGTGCGCCAGGTACACAAGTTCAATTAATATTTATAGTAACACAGAGTTATTCAAAAACATAGGTAAATAATGAACCGGCTACCAAGTGCCGTACTGTGTCAGGCTCACTTACTTCGTCCATCTACCGCCGATATCCATTTATTCTCTATTTTGTGCAGGTCTACATGGTGCATACCGGCTGCATTCCATCCGATTCCTGTCTTTGTTACTATGGGGGTTTTTGAAGCTAATTTGTCCTCATATGATGTTTCTGATAGCTTGGTTATTTCAAAGGCAAAAACCTGGACTCCATAACTTGGATCATCGTCTTGCGTTAATCGATACAGTTTGTCCTCATAAACGATAACTCGACCACCCGGCCTTGAAAAATTCTTATCAAACTTTACTACAGGATTCATTGGGTGAGGCCTCCATCCTGTCAGTAATTCCTTTGAATAATAAAGATTCAGGACATTGCTTTCTTCAGTAGACACAAACATCCACCATTTATCTTCATATCGAAATATTGTAGGGTCCACATATCTATATCCAAACAATAGATTATCAAGATATTCCCAGCTTTCAGGAAACTTTGTTGCTTTGTATAGCCTCACCGAAGAATCTTTATTACTCTCCGGAATTAAGTAGTAACTATTGTTCCACTCAAACACATACGGATATGACAGATGAAATTCCTCATCTATAACAACTTTTTTATAATTCCATTTTTTTCCATCCATGCTCTCCGCATAAGCGATATCACCTTGGTTAGTTTCCCTATTTAGTACTTCAAAAAACATAAAATGTTTTTTTTCATTAATAACCATGAACGGGTCTGCGACGAAAGTTGCGTCTATATCAACAACATCTTTTTTTGTCAGGACCGGGTTGGAAATGTCTTTTGGATCAGCCAAATAGAATGGAGAGGAACCTTCATATATACCAATAGACCAAGAACCAGTAGTCTCAGTGTCCTTTTGAGTCAAATGAAATACCGTTTTTAGGGTTTCGTAAGGGAAGAAGTGATATTTATAACTGGCAATTCCAAAAATTACGCCTGCCATAAATGCTATCATCAATAAAGCTAACTTGGCCTGAAATTTTTTCATACATCTTCTTTTTTAGAGCCTAACTTATAATTAGGTAACAACGATAATAACCATCTTGAAGAAATATACATTAACTTAAACCATTTAGAATCCATAGCATATACCACTGTCCTACAAGACCCTTAAAGGATATAACCTTCTACAAAAATTATTATTGCTATAATAAGTGGCGGAGGGCAAGGGACTCGAACCCTCATAGGCGTTAACCCGGCAGTTTTCAAGACTGCTGCCTTACCAATTAGGCAAACCCTCCATTTGAAGTAATTATGAATTGAATATATTAACTTTTTTTCTCTATCTTTTCAAGTCCGCCGGTATATGGTCTCAATGCCTCCGGGATGGTGACGGAGCCATCGGCGTTCTGGTAGTTCTCAAGAATAGCTATTAGTGTACGGCCGGCGGCCAGGCCACTGCCGTTCAAGGTATGCACAAACCGGGTTTTGCCCCCACCCTTGCCCTTATATCTTATCTTCGCTCTTCTGGCCTGAAAATCCTCAAAGTTCGAGCAAGAGCTAATCTCACGGTATGCGCTTTGACCAGGGAGCCAAACCTCAAGGTCATATGTCTTGGCAGATGAAAACCCGATGTCTCCGGTACAGAGTGTTACAACACGGTAGTGAAGACCAAGTCTTTTAAGTATCTCCTCGGCGTTAGCGGTCAGTTTCTCAAGCTCGTCGTAAGAATCCTCCGGACGGCAAAACTTAACCAGCTCGACCTTATTGAACTGATGCTGACGTATAAGCCCCTTTGTGTCCTTACCGTAAGAACCGGCCTCTTTTCTAAAGCATGGGGTATACGCCGTATAACAAATTGGAAGCTCCTCTTCCCTTAAAACCTCTTCACGGTGGATGTTGGTGACAGGAACCTCGGCAGTTGGCACAAGATAGTGATCCCAGCCCTCTATCTTGAACTGATCGTCCTCGAACTTTGGAAGCTGACCCGTGCCAACAAAACAATCGCTCTTGACCATAAATGGAGGCAGTACCTCGGTGTAGCCATGCTCCCTTGTGTGAATATCCAGCATGAAGTTTATTAGTGCACGCTCAAGAAGCGCTCCTTCGTCCTTAAGCAGTGAAAACCTCGCACCTGCAAGCTTACCCGCGCGCTCCATGTCTACTATTCCGAGAGACTCACCAATATCAAGGTGCTCCTTTGGGCTAAAATCAAATGAAGGCTTTTCTCCGATAACACGAGCAACCTCATTGGCGCTTTCATCCGCTCCAACGGGCACGCTCTCATGAGGCGTATTAGGTATGGTCAGGATATGCTTTTCAAGCTCTGCCTCTATGACGGCAACCTCACCGTCAAGCTCCTTTATTCTTGCGGAGACCCCCTGCATCTTATCTACAAGCTCATCGGCATCCTTTTTTTCCTTCTTTAATCGGCCGACCTCTTGAGAGACAGTGTTGCGCTCAGCCTTAAGTGCCTCGACCTCTGAGAGAAGCGTACGCCTCTTCGCATCAAGTTCCTTTAACGGCTTCAGGCTTATGCCCTCTCCCCTTAAAGAAAGTTTTTTTTCAAACTCTTCAGAGTTATCTCTTATTAATTTAATATCTAACATTACATTACCTTTTATAGATCACAAACAACTTTAATTTTCCAGGGTTCCTCAGGGTTACATCTTTCTATTTTATATCCAGCATAATTTTAACTCACCTTATGTCCAAGGTAGAAACAAAAGTCTATCATTCGTTAGCTAGTTATTTCAAGTCTAACTCTCGCCGCTCCACCTTTTATAAAGATCATTTTCAATTCTAAGCGCGTCCAAAACCTTCCCCACGACAAAGTCTACCATATCCTCAATGCTCTTTGGAGCGTTATAAAAAGCAGGCATCGCCGGAACTATCTGCACATCAATGCGGGAAAGTTTCAGCATATTCTCAAGATGGATCGGACTAAGTGGTGTCTCTCTCGGAACAAGCACCAATTCGCCTGCTTCCTTTATAACGCAATCTGCTGCCCTCTCGATCAGGTTACTTGAAACACCGGTGGCTATTCTTGCCAAAGATCCCATTGAACAAGGCGCTATTATCATTTTCTTGTTTAGCGAAGAGCCGCTTGCAAGGGGAGAGGTTAGATCATCATGGGCATGCAAGGTAAACTTGCCCTTATGATTACCCTTATAGCTCTTATTAAGATAGTTAAGTATATCTTCAGCGCTATTAATAGTAAGGTCGACCTCTTCTTTTAGTATAAGAAGCGCCGCGGGCGTTATAGCGGTATCAACGCACGAGTCCCTTTTAAGAAGCTCGCTCAATAGCTTCAGACCATATGGCGCGCCGCTGGCTCCCGTAAAGGCTAGTATGTATTGAGATCTTTCCAAATTACTCGCTATCCTCACTACTCATAGTCGTAAAGTAACTCGTGTTACCTCTTTTAAGACGGAGCAGTATTGTTTTCTTTTCCCTTGCCGTCTTCATATTAGTTAAATGCATTTAAGTATCTTGTCCTGAGATCATAAAGAATTCCGTCAATTAATTTTTCCTCATTTTCATCAAGGTTGCCCTTTGTCTTTTCCTTCAGGAGCTCTATAAGATCAATGGAGTGTCTTGCCATGGGCTGGCTTTTCTCTTTCTTTTTACTTACAGGACTTTCGATCTCACCAAGGCTTATCATGGCCGAGGTTGAAAGAGAAAGAACAAATGTAGAAAAATTTACCGTAGGAAGATTCCCGGCCAGATCTTCTTCTTTCTTTGCTTCATCTTTATTGTTATTTTTGGTCTCTTCCTGAGACCATTCTTCAGTTTTTTTATTTTCTTCGTCAGTCATTGTAATTTCTCCTTAGAACTTTAATATAAAAATCCGCCCACAACGCCATGACAGCGAAAAGTCCGTGATGTTGCGACAGACCCTTTGGGACGGTTTACTTTACCTCTACCTTTATATGCTTTGGCTTGCTTTTTTCTTTCCGGTGCGCCTTTACCTCAAGAACACCATCCTTGAAGTTAGCTTTTATCTTATCCTTATCGATTATGCCCGGTAACTCAAAGATCCTTTGAAAACCGCCATATGAACACTCCATTGCATGATAGTGCTCCTCCACATCACCCTTATGTGGCCGCCGCTCGCCTGTGATGGTCAACTTGTTCTCATCAACCTCAAGATCTACATCCTCAATATCAATGCCGGCAAGTTCAACCTTTAATATAATATGCTTTTTGGTCTCATAAATATCTGTTACAGGAAGCCAGGCGCCTCTGGAGTCTTCTGAGCCAAAGTGGTGCCCCATGGCCTCATCAAAAATTCGGCCCATACGCTCCTGCAAAAATAGCAGATCTTTATAAGGTATCCATTTTTTTACCATTTGCTTTATCCGAACGGGCTGTAAACCCAATAATATCAATGATATTCGATATATAGAGCTTTGTCAAGTAGCCCCTTATCGTGATTGTTTAACCCTTTGAAAACGTTAGTTTTCTAACCTTTTCATCAATCCTTATAATGCTTTGTATTAGTTGTTTATACAAAACATAGGTGCTCTGGATCTATGGTTTTTAAATATCTCCTAGCTCAAATTGAGCAATTGCCAAAGCGGTTAAGGCCGCGGTTTCTGCTCTTAAAATCCTTTTTCCAAGTGTAACTAGCTTTGCTCCGTGTTTCTCACCCAACCCTGTCTCTTCCTCACTAAATCCACCCTCGGGGCCGATAAAGATTGTTATCTCTTTTTCTTTTATTTCTCTAAGTTCATCTTTGAAACGAACACCGCCGGGATGCATTAATAACTTCACCCCATTTGCCGTTGTTAGCGCCTCTTCAAAACTCTCTAACATTTCTATCTTCGGAAGATAGGACCTCCCGGACTGTTTAAGCGCAGAGATACCGGCTTTTTTATATCTCTCTTCTTTTACTTGATTGACCTTTGCAACGCTCCGACTGGATGAAAAGATTAATATCTCATTTGCGCCAAGCTCGGTTGCCTTCTCTATGACCCACTCGGCTTTAAGTCCCTTGGTCACGGACAGCGCGAGACTCAAATTAAGATCACTCTCACCCAAACCTTCACGAGCCTTTAGGACCTGAAGCATTGTCTTATCTTTTTTTGACTCCATTATCTTTGCCGATAGCTCAAGACCCCTACCGTTTATGATCAACACCTCTTCACCCGGACCAAGACGAAGCACATCTTTTAAGTGTGTGTGTTCACTGCCGGTTAGCATACACAGCCTGTCGGTTTCTCTTATGCCTTCTAGATAAAATCTTCTCATGGTTTTCTACTCATTACTATGGCTGACCACTCTCCACTCTTTAAATTCTTTTCTTTAATAAATGAATCGTCCGTGAAGCTGTTTTGGAGATCATCAACTTCATTATTTAATATTCCGGAGAGGATAAGCGCTCCTCCTTTTTTAACCTTTCCTTTTAATTCCTTTTTGAGCTCCTTTAAGGTTCCGGATATTATATTAGCTATAACAACATCAAAGCCGCCCTTTAAAGAACTCAGGTTCCTGCCGCTAAACGATATTGACGATTTATTTAGCCGTGTGTTTGCTCTTGCAACCTTGAGCGCCACAGGGTCGTTGTCCGTTCCCATTACCTTTGACGCTTTGAGCTTGAATGCCCCTATCGCCAATATTCCGCTACCCGTGCCGACATCCAGCACGGTTTTACCTTTTACTGAGATAACTTCTGATATAGCCTTAAGGCACAACTTCGTCGTCGGGTGAGTTCCTGTACCGAAAGCCATGCCCGGATCTATCATAATTAGCTTTTTCCCGCTTGGTGTTTTGGCCTTACTCCAGGTAGGACGAACAAAAAAAGAGCCGACACTAACAGGCTTTATTCCTTTTTTCCATTTATGCTCCCAGCCGGTTTCATTATACTCGCTTACACTAAGAGAATAGCCAACCTTGCTGAGTTCTTTTTTTATCTGAGAGATGTTTAAGGATTGTTCCGTTTCTATAAATCCAATGATATTTATGTTACTTCCTTTTGATATCTCCTCCACTCCGCTTGAACCGGCCTCCATGATAATGTGAGCGGCAATATCTTTTCGTTCCTCTTTACCTTTTGCGATTATTTTTGTATATGACATTTGATATACCTTAGCTTCAAAGTTGCTACTTTACCCGCTTGCGTTTTTTCTGCATTTTCTTTTTAATTTCTTTATATTTTTTTATAAATTCTTTTTTCTTCTTTTTCTTAAGCAAGTGCTTGATGCGTTTTTTCTTTAACTTCTTTATAAGCCTCGCATATCGTTTTATCTTAAGTTTAAGTATTCTCTCTTGGATCTTTTTACTTATCTTAACCGGCCTGCCGACTTTTTTGCCCGGCCCGAATATAACCATATAACCACCCTGAATTTTTATCTCTGGGCTGTCTTTCTTTATTATGTCCCGGATAAATCCGTGTCCTTCATTAACGGCAACAATACTTTCATCATCTTCTACCCATACTGATATATCACTGCCCTTTACCCCAACAAGAGATGTAGTCGTTTTAAAGCTCATCTGGGAGCGTGACCCGAAGAGATCGTTCAGATAACCGCGCACACTGCCTTTAAGCAAATTAAATAGTGAACGGTTCTCTTTGCTCTCTACATCATAGACATACTCATTTATTATCAAATGCGTATTAGAACCAACGGCGACCGCGGAGTCGTCATCAAACTCTATTGTCAACTCGGTTAGATCAGTGGTTGTTATACTGTCATTTATATATACAGATGTGCCAACTTTTACGCCTTCGCGCATCTCGCTCCAACTTCGCACTATATACGCTTCGCCACTTAGGTTTGTAACCCACCCTATATTTTCCACATCATAGGGCGCTTCACCACTCATGGCATCTTTTGGGAAAGGAAATAAAAGTAGGATCAAAAGAAAGGGGATGGAGAATAAATATCTTCGCAAATGGATCATGAACGCATATTCACAAATTGCAGCTCTAGGTCAAAACCCTTGGCCTTTACCTCGGCAATGACGGCTTGAAGGTCATCTAGTTTTTTACCGGTAACACGAAGCTGATCGCCCTGGATCTGCGCCTGAACCTTGATCTTAAGAGCTTTAACAAACTTTACAATCTCTTTTGCCTTTTCCTGCGATATACCTTGGATTATCTTTATGCTCTGCTTTTTGAGCCCGCCTCCCGAGTCCTCTACTGAACCGTACTCAAATGATTTTAATGAGATACCTCTTTTTACGAATTTTGACTGCAGTATATCAACAACAGCCTTCAGCTTATAGTCATCGTCTCCGATTATTACGATATCCTCACCCTTGCTCCAGTTTATCTCACTCTTTGTATCTTTAAAATCATAACGCTGAGTGATCTCCTTCGTACTCTGGTTGATAGCATTATCTATTTCCTGCTCTTCTACCTCGCTGATAATATCAAATGAAGCCATTTTGAACCCTCCTTCATACTTAATGCGGTTTTACTACCTTAACACCCTTCGGCAGCTTGAATATAAATAAATTTTCCTCGAACTCCGGATTATACTCCGTTCCGATAAGAGCTACCGTTGTCCTTGTCCCGTATTTATCATCAACAACTGTTTTTGTTACGTGAAAATTTTCTTTGTTAACGGTTATGGTTATCTGTCTAATCTGTGGGATAGCTACCTTTGGCTCAAGCCTTATGGAATAACTTTCCAATGTACTATCAACTACCACGGCGTTATAGTTTTTTCCCAGATCATCCATAGCGTTCAATAGTGAGGTAAAAAAGAAGGTTCCGCTACCCTCGCTTTCAAGCTCCACAACCTGCATGAGCTCAGGTTCATATATCCACACCTTTTCACTATTACCTACAACAAGTGTTTCTTCCTCTTCTTCCTCCCCCGCGTACTCCCACCTAAAACTGTTCGGACGCTTTATATAAAAAGTACCTTTTGTTTCTTCCTTACTCTTTAACGTTACAAGCTCTGTTGTTTGAGTGAACTCTGCCTTCAGTGTCTTTACATCTTTATAGGCACGACTTATACTCGCAAGTATCTTTTCAACTTGAATGCTATCTGTGTCAGCATAAGACGTCTTTGAAGCTAGAACACTCATACATACAAAGACCGATATAACCGGTATTAAAAGGTACCTCACTTTTATGTATCCCTCTTAAGAACTTCTCTCGGGCGACTTCCCTGCGCGGGACCAACAACACCGTCCTGCTCCATCTTCTCTATTATCCTTGCCGCCGTATTATAACCGACACGGAATCTACGTTGAAGGTATGATGTGCTTATTGTTTCAAGACCGCTTACTAGCTTAACCGCCGCATCAAATCGCTCCATAAACTCTTCATCATAATCCTGCTCACCAGGCACGACTGATGGGGCCTTTGCTTCAGCGATAACCTTATCGTAGGCCGGTTTTCCTTGTTTCTTTAAATACTTTGTAACTCTTTTGATCTCTTCTTCACTGACAAACGCACCATGGAGCCTGCTTAACTTTGCCGAGCCGGGAGGCATGAACAGCATATCTCCCTGACCAAGAAGGGTTTCTGCACCCATAGAGTCAAGAATTGTTCTTGAGTCGGTCCTTGAGGGAACCTGAAAGGAAACCCTTGCCGGGAAGTTAGCCTTTATGATCCCCGTTATTACATCGACCGATGGTCTTTGGGTCGCAAGCACAAGGTGGATGCCTGCGGCTCTAGCCATCTGTGATAGCCTTACCAAGGACTCTTCAACATCCTTGCCTGCTGTCATCATCAGGTCCGCGAGCTCATCTACTATAACCACGATAAAAGGCAGCTTCTTATGTTCCGTATCTTTATGCGTAGGCTCTGCCACGACCTTTTCATTATAGCTGTCAATATTTTTTGCGCCAACCTCACTCATAAGCTTATATCGTTTTTCCATCTCTATAACAATGCTCTTGAGCATTGCTGTCGCACGCTTAGGATCCGTTACAACGGGTGTAAGCAAATGAGGTATTCCTTCATAAGCGGAGAGCTCTAACATCTTTGGATCTACCATGAGAAATCTTACGTCCTCGGGTGTGGACTTATAAAGAATGCTTAAAATAAGTGTGTTAATAAAAACACTTTTTCCCGCGCCCGTGGCTCCCGCTACAAGCAGATGCGGCATCTTTGCAAGGTCTGCCACAAAGGTCTCGCCTGAGATGTCTTTACCAAATGCCAAGGCGAGTTTACTTTTGTTCTTTACGAACTCTCTGCTTTCAAGCATCTCACGTAACAATATCGACTCGCGTATGGCGTTAGGAACCTCTATTCCAACAACAGCTTTTCCGGGAATCGGCGCGAGAATTCTCATGGATGTAGCACGCATCGCAAGCGCCAAGTCATCAGCAAGGTTCAATATCTTATTTACCTTGATCCCGGGTGCAGGCTCAAACTCATATGTTGTAACAACAGGTCCCGGCCTTACCGCTAGCACTTGACCGTTGACGTCAAAATCAACAAGCTTCTGCTCAAGTATTTTGGAATTCGTTAAAAGACTTTGCTTATCAACCTTGTCCATCTTCCTAGGGAGCGGCGTCATCAGATCAATATGCGGCAACTGGAATTTACCCTCGGGGCTTAAGAATTCAAACTTCTCCTGCGCTGCTGTTGCCGGTTTTTTCTTTGGCTTTGCTTCCGGCTTGGTAACTATCGTAGGGCTTTTTCTTTTTACTTCTTTTTCCTTTTTTTCTTCCTTCTTTGCCTTCTTTTCAGCCCTTGCCTCTTTTATGGTTTCAGCTGATTTTTTACCTGCCTTTATCAATCCAACAATTTTTTTATAGGCGTTTATCCCGTAAATGATTATGATACGGCATCCAAAGAAGATTTTCTCAAAGAAGCTTATAAGCGAGATACCCGTGCCCACACGGAGTGACGCTAGTAGAATAGCCAGTAAAATTATTATGCTGCCCGGAAGGCCAACGAAATGAACCAGGTTGTTTGCACCGATCTTACCGATAAGTCCTCCCGCAACCTCACTGCCCAGTAATAGAACAAAGAGCCCGGAGCTAGCGACAATAAGCAGCCCAAGGCTAATAGGGATTGATATGCGAAGTGCGAGACCTTCTCTAAAGGCAAACCTGTAACTTAGGTATCCGAAAAGAACAGGGAGGATGTATGCTGAGTAACCGATAAGGGTGAAAAGCACAACAGAGACATTATTGCCGATAAGCCCAAATGTACCGGCATCACCTTTATTAAAAAAAACAAGGCTACCCCCGGTAAGCAGCATCAGCGCGAAAAATATTATCGCGATGATCTCCGCCTTAAAGGTCCTTGTTTTTTTCTCGTTCTGTGTTTTGGCCATATAAAATTAGGAACTGCTTAAAGATTTACGTGAACCTTATGATAATAAAGCTATGAACCCTGGTCCTGCTTGAACTGCTTACTTAGCGTTATGTTTTGATACTGATATGATGAGCCTATCTTAGGTCCGTAGATCTTCTCCGGAACCTCCATCATTTTTTCAAAAAAGAGCTTACAGAACGTCTGACCGTGAGCTATCATGAACGGCACATCGTGAGCCCTTACCTCAAGCACAGCTTTTGTTCCTTTTAACTCACCTTTTCCACCATAGCCAAACCCGGGGTCGAAAAACCCTGCGTAGTGTGTGCGTAGCTCCCCTGAACCGGCCTCATAGGGAACCATCTCAGAGGCGTACTTTGTCGGAATACGGATCTTTTCTTTGCTTGCAAGAATGTAAAACTCTTCCGGTTCAAGTATAAGAGTATTCTTTGCGTTCTTGTATATCGGCTCCCAGAAATCATCAACCCTGTAAAAACCTTTTTTAGTAAGATCTACCACATGGCTGTTGCGTTTTGACTTATAACCAACTATTCCATCGGTGCCGCCCACAAGGTCAACACTCATAAAGAGTCCATCGGATATCCTAACGTCCTTGCTGCCGAGAGATTTTCTTCCGTCATACAAAAGGCCAACTTCCGTGTTGAGCTTCTTAAGCGGTGTATCCCCAACAACACAGCTTCCCTTCCTCAACCTCAACTGAACAAGGCTCTGACCCTTTGCTACTTTTATTGTAAATGAACGCGGCATTACCTCGAGATAGAGCCCGCCTTTATAGCCTGCCGGTATCTCGTCAAACCTCGGGTTGTTGTCGGTTATAACACGGGTGAAGATATCGAGCCGTCCGGTTGTGCTCTTCGGGTTGGCCTTGCCCTCAACTGTTTTCGGCAGGTCAAGCTCCTCCATAAGGGGGATAAGATAGACATTCCCTTTTTCAAGGATCGCACCCTCACTAATATCCATCTCATACATTACAAGATCAGAGCCGTAGATATCCGGCTTGTGTAGCTTACCCAATACATCTTCATACTCGGGAAGAAAGCTTGAGACAAGTCTGTAAACGCGGGGGCCGAGCCTTAGGTCCAGGCTTGCCGGCTGTATCTGTGATTCCTCAATAGGGGCACTAGAACGGATAACGCCCTTGGCGACCGCTTTGGTTAGTTCTTCGTAACTGAATACCCCGTTCTTTAATTTAGCCATTTTTTATATATAAATGATATTGCTTATCTTATTAATCATACAAAAAACTTCTATGAATTAAAAGATGTTTTTTAATTTTTTTTATATCTCTATAAAACGACCAAGATATAACTTGAAAAATACAATAAAGGCCGCTTACGCGGCCCGTTATTATTATAATACTACTGCTCGAACAGCTCCCGCATAAATACTACGTTGGCCGTCTTATCAGGCAACCGGCGGTGTTTCCTTTGACCCGGCGGCGGCCACATCTTCCACTACCTGCTCCTGGCTACCCTTTCCCCGGGCCTGTGCCGCTCCGTTGCCCTCTCCTTTTCCGCCCTGAACAACATATGATAGTCTTCCGGCAACATCCCTAACAGCGTTAGAGACGACCTCAAGTCTTTCAGCTCCGTCAAGGTTCTTTGCGGACTGAACACTAATGGTCTCAAATATCTCGGAAAGCTCAACACTTTTTTCGGTCAATAGTCCTGTGCCCTCCTCAATGCTGCTCATTGAGGCCTTAAGCTCCTCCATCATGTCATTAACTTTTCGAGCGGCTTCGTTCGCTTCGTTGGTCTGCGCACTAACACTGTCAACCAGCGTAACCGATTCTCCAAGCATTTCATCAACATCTTTAACTAGCTTTGTCTGCTCACTAATTGTTTCCGTTGATTTCTTGGCCAACTCACTCAATCCCTGTGCAGACTTTTCAACCCTTGAGATCTCAACACTCTGAGTATCGATCTCAATTGCGATAGCTTTACTTTCTTCATCAGCTTCTTTAATTGATCTTGCAACCTCTGTGATAAGCTCTTTTGCCTGTTCCGCATCGCCACTAACTTTTGTAATAGCTTTAATGGTAGGCAAAATCATCTCTTTAGAGTTCTCGAGCAAGCCTTCAACCTCTTCGGCTAGCTCCTGAACCCTGGCACTCATGGCCTCAAACCCGTATGACTTACCCGTATCATCTCGAATATCTTCGACCTTTAGACTCATGTTAAGTGCGAGTATTTTAATGTTTTCCGTAATCTTCGCGAGTGACTCGGTTATCTCGGCAACACCCTCTGAGGATTTACGTACATCCTGAAGTTCCTCAGAGATAACACCAATTCTCTCCTGACCCTCCGCGGCCATCCTTGTGGCTTTATCAGCAACCTCTGTTGAGGTGATTGTTTTCTTCTTAATATCTTCATTGGATGATGCGATCAATCTGACCGCGTCAACCATACCAAGAACAGCTGTCTCCTGGTCCTTAATGTTACCCTCAACATTGGCAAGCTCTTTAACAAACTTATCCATCTCGCTACGAGCTTCCTGTGACTGTTGTGAAACGGTCATCATACCCATGGCGATCTCAGCAGATGTCCTTTCAACGAACTGTCTTAAAAACTCTGCAAAAACACCTGATATCTCAGACTGCTTTTCAACGCTCAAGGTAATGCTACCCTGAATAATATTAATTATCATATCCTCAAGATCCTTTGTGGCGTTCTTGACGATCTCTGTTTGTGCCTTTGCACCTTCACTTATCTCACCAAGCACGCTTTCTATATCAAGGGTGTTTTTGGCAAGCGAGTCGGCAACATTCGTAACCGGCTGACTGACAACTCCGGTAAGAACAAGACTTGTTATGATCATTCCACCGATGGCTGCAAGAATAGTAAAGACGATAACAATGGTAGCGTTATTTTTCGCGGCCTGTGATGCATTAAAGTCAGTGGCGATCGTCTCAAGTGTATATGTGTTAACCTCCATAAGCGCACCCTTAACATTCGCCAAATTATTGTATGCAGCGGCGGTATCCGGTATGCCTTTCTCAAAAAGTTGAATATATGTACTAGATACTTTTTGAAGCTTTGTCTTAATCGCTTGTGCTGACTCCGAGGAAAGCATAACAACCAGTTTATTAAGCTCCAATTTATAAACCTTGTTAGTCTCCTGAATTGTTAAAAGGAGAATATCCCTAACCCCCGGCTCCGTCGCATCATAAAGTTTTTCAATAACAAGTTTTGTATCACCAAGCGCGTTATCTGTTTTCTGCGATTGTATGAGCAGCGGAAGAGAACCATCCTTAACGGCTTCAACCTTACTCCAAATGGAACTAACCTCAACGTAAATAATCAACCCGACAACAACTGATGCAACCGTGAGCACATAAAAATTTCGCGTTATCTTTCTCAGGTTGAGTTTAAAAATTTCACCGATGGTATTTCCGATCGATTTTTTCATGCCGACTCTCCTTAAGTCTGGTTTTTTAATTTATTACTCTTTCCCCACTCTCCAGCGACTCTATTCTTTTGCCGGAGTATTCGAGAAACTTTTTAAGATCAAGTACCGTTACAACCCTTTGCTCTTCACCCTTACCTTCTTTAATAAAACCTCTCGTATATGTTGCACTCTCATCCTGCGAGAGTTTAAGTTCTTCTTCTTCAATGGTTTCCATGCAATCGATCGAATTTATAACTATCGCTATGGCTCTTTCAAGCTCCCTGTCCTTACAGATAAGTACAAGCTTATCCATCCCAAGGGCCGTACCCTTACCGTTACCATTGCCGTTGCTTGCAATATCAAGAAGTATCTCTGTATCAAGCACAGATATCATATCCCCTTCATAAACAAGCAAACCCCTTAAGGCTCCGCCCCTATTATAAAATATCTGCTTGATGCTCTTCTCGGAGTCAAGGATCTCCTTGATGCTGGCCGAGGGCAACGCAAAGTATCTGTCGTTTATTAAAAATGTAAGGATCTTTATCTTTGCCATAATCTTATTCGCTAAATTAACTTTTATAAAGTAACCGTCTAATTGACCGGCTGCCTATTCTCCCACAACACCGTATATCTTTTTTACAAGGTCATCAGGTTGTATCGGTTTGGTTTGATAGAACTTTATGTTGTTTAACCCTGATGCCCTTTCCTTCTGGTCATCCGCAAGGCTGTCCTGAGTAAGCGATGACAAGAACGCAACCGGTGTGTTTATGCCTGCTCCCTGAAGCTCTTGGGCAACCCCTATCCCGTCCCTTGTGTCATTATCAAGAACAATGTCCAGGAGAATAAAATCAAAGCTCTCTCCTTTTGCCTTACTTATCGCATCGTCAGAAGTACCAACAATTGTTACATCAAACTCTTTTTTCAGTGAAAAATTCAATATGTTCTGCATCGACTTCTGATCATCCAAGGCCAAAACCTTTTTTTTATCCGACATCACTTCCTCCTTAAGATAATTAAGATTAACGTTCTAAGTTACGCAGCCAACAAGCTAGGTATATTAAGTATAAGCACTACATCCTCTTCTATCATTGAAGCACTTGAGAAGTATTTTGTCTCAGAAAACTTATCCAACGGTTTAATGGTAAGCGGCTGACGACCAAGCGCTTCATCAACTATCAAAGCCACCTTATGCCCCCCGCCTATCCTTATCAAAACAACGCATCTTTTATCAGAAGAAGGTTCGAAACCAAAAACCTCTGAGAAGTTAACTATAGGCATAACCTCTCCCTCTTCCTGTAAATAAAGACAAACCCTGTTCTTATCCATAAAGCTTGCCTCTTCGATCTCCTTTGCCATCATATTCATTACCCTGTCAACAGAAGCCGCAGGAACGGCTATTTTGGAATCGCTTTGCTGAAGGACCAGGCCTCTTATTATAGCAAGGGTTAGCGGGAGTTGAAGGTTAAATGTTGTTCCGAAGTTCTCGCGTGTATCTATGGAAACGACCCCTTGAATGGAGGTTATCGCATCTTTTACAACATCCATACCAACACCACGTCCGGATATCTTGTCAGCCCCTTCATGTGTAGAGAACCCCGGCGAGAAAATAAGGTCAAGTATCTTCTTCTCGGTCATTCCAACGGAATCTTCTTCCTTTATAAGTCCAAGCTTAATACCTTTTCCCCGGACCTTTGCAAGGCTTATTCCCTTGCCGTTGTCAGCCACCTGTATTACGACCTGTCCACCTTCCTGAGCCGCGCTTAACTTTATTATCGCTGGGCCCTTGCCAAGCGCCGAGCGTTCCGCCTCACTTTCTATGCCATGACTTGCCGCATTCCTAACCATGTGCATAAGTGGCTCTGTCAGTTTGTCCGCTATGGCTTTATCAAGTTTAACCGACTCTCCTGAAAGCTCCAGACGCATGGGCTTACCCAGCTCTTCGGATAGATCCCTTACAACTTTCTTAAAACGGCTGAAGATCTCTCCGACCGGGATCATTCTTAGCTGAAGTGTAGCGGCCTGAAGTTTCTGAAAATCTTCTTCTTTGATCCCCTTTAAAGTTCCGACGGTACCGATAAGGTTTTCCAGGTCCTCGGAACGTATCTTAAGACTCGCCGCACTTTGAGGACTTGCTTTTTTTGCAACAACTCTGCGACCCTTTTGTATGGGAGCAGGTCTCTCTTCTTGATCTAGAGCAGGCGGCGGCGTAGTAGGCGCAGAGTCGACCGGCACTCTAATTAAGGGTGACTCTATTTCTTTTTCCTTCGGAACAGGTGCAACAGCAACAGGCTCGTGATACTCTGTGCCCACCTCGGCTCTATCGGAAACAAGGCTTGTTTCTATCAAAGGCATTAATTCTTTTTTAAGCAGCGAACCCCTTATCCTGATCTCTTTGTTACTTTCCGGGTCATCAACTCTTTTAAGAAGGTCCTCCATCGCAATAAGCGACATTGATGCTTCAGCATTTTCATTGAAGGCCCATCTGTTTAGATCATGAAGTTTTCCAATTGCCTTATGCAACTCTTGAACATTAAGGTTTTCCTCTTCAAGGTATAAGGTAAGTGCTTCGAGGTTATTCGTAAGCGCTATCTTTACGATATCTTCCCTTGAGGCTCCTCGCATCTGTTCGGCTTCACTGCTGTCTTCTACCTCTTCTTCTTTTTTAACAGAGCTGCTCGGACCCCCTACGTCAATACCGAGTTCTCTCATGATCTCCGGGGCCATCATAACAAAGCCCTTCCTCAGCATGGTAAGCTCCCGCGCTCCAAGCACATCTGTGCCTAAAACGAGTGACTCCATCTCCTCAAGAGCAATGGTCGTCGTTGGCATATCATCACCAAAGGCCCAGCTTACCGTATCTCTAAGTTTGCCTATATACTTCTCAACATCATCTTTGTTAGGGCGATCTTCTCTAAGCGCATTCTTAAGCGCCTCAAGCGACTGCGTGAGGGTTATCTTTATAACATCGCCCTGATCCATGTCCGAGTGATCTACCGGCTCTGCGTCTGGGGCCTCTTCGGTAAAGACAAAGTCCTCAGGGCTGTCAGCAGCTGTAAGCTCTTCAGGCGGACGGGCATGCTCTTCCTCTGAATGCATGATCTCTGGTTTTGCCACCTCGGTAACCTGTGGCGCTTCGGCTACCGGCGCTTCAACCTGTGTTGACACAGGCTCCTCGCTCAAACCCTCCTGAGGCTGAGCTTCCTGGATAGGAGGCGTCGGGGATGGTGCCTGTACCGGCTCTGGTGCGGCCGCTTGTGGCTGCGCCCCGGTGCGGCCCTTAAAGGCACCTTTTACCATTTCATATACATCGGTAATTGATTCATCAAGATGAAGCACTTCGGTTGTTTCAGGATGGAAAACAAGATCCTCAAGGTAATCGCATGAACGCTGAATGACATTAACAACCTCGTCGGTCACCTCTTGTTTTTTATTTCTGAGTATGCCCAAAAGACTCTCAAAGCCATGAGCAAAATTATTTATATCATTCTGACCAACATAACCGGAGCTACCTTTAAGCGAATGTATGGCACGGAAAAGTGCGTTCACGTGTTCATTGTCACTCGGGTCCTCAGCGATCTTGGCAATAATACCTTCGCTTCTTTCAAGGAGCTCTTTTGCCTCCTCCTTGAATTCCTCAACAGAGTATCCGAAAAGATCTTCGCTCAACTAAACGCTCCTCCCAACTTCCATAATGATACTTTTTACCATTGCCGCAAGGGGTATTACCCTCGCAACACCGGTATTGGCAACGTTCTCCGGTTTAATAGGGTTAAGTGATGAATAAGAGTCCTGGGCAAAAACCTTGTCATCCACCTTTACCATCTCCAAGAACCCGATCTTTCCGTCCGTGCCATCGCCGGCAAGCACAACACCTATCCTTTTATCAAAACCCTTACACTTAATTGCGCTCTCAAGCATTGTATCCAAAGGCTTAAAGTTCTTGTCCAACTCCTCGCCCTGCCTTTTAGAGGTTATCCTGTAAGCGGCCTGCACAAGTCCATCTACATTTGCTTGCCCGAATTCAACGGCATTGTCCGCACTTGAAATATAAACCGTACCGCTTTTAAGTATATTGTTTTTGTCCGCCGCCTCTACCTTTATCTTGCTGTGACGGTCAAGGAACTCGGCAAAACTTTTAGTATGTTCTATTGAATAAAGATCGTCTACTACTACAAAAACAGAGCCGTCAAGGTTTTCCGGAAACTGTGGGATGAGCTGCATAAGGGATGTCAGCCCTCCAACCATGGAAGCGCCCACGCAAACAAGCTTCCTTGCGGGTTTAAGGTTTTCAATATCCTTTGAGTCTATATCAAGAGCCTTAATCCTTCTTGATTTCTGAAGATCCACCTGGCTTGCCATGAGGACGGTTTTAGCTATGGTTTTTTGCTGCTGCTCAAGGCTTTCACTTACGAACTGTGAAGGTTTTGTTATGTACCCTGTTGCACCGCCCATTAGCGCCTCGAGGGTTTCCGGCGCCATCTTGGTTGCAACAGCACTTATAACAACGACCGGACATCTGAAGGTGTCTTTTATCTCAACATTATGCTGTGACTTTAAAAGTATATCGTAGCCACCGCTCATCATCCAATAAAGTGTTTTTATTCCGTCAAGACGCGGCATCTCAAGATCCAACGTTATGACATCCGGCTTAAGCTCGCTTATCTTCTGAAGCGCATCAACCCCATCCTCCGCGGTAGCGATTACCTCAAAACAAGGTTCTTTAAGAAGCATATTACTTATGACGTTACGCCACATTGATTGATCGTCCACAACAAGCACTCGAACTTTTCTGAGCTCAACCAGCTCCTTGTCACAAAGCGCCTTAAAGACCTTAAAGCTTTTGTGCGCTCCAAGGCCGCAGTTATCAAAAACCTTTTCAAGGTTCCTTTTCCCGTCGACCAAGGCCATGAAGACCTTTTCCTCATCACTTACCTCTGCAGAGCCGCCATTTGTGCTTCCGGGGACACCCTTAATGAACGGTATAAACCCAAGCTTTTCATCTACGCCCTGCATCTCTAACTTAAGATGGTCAAGCCGACGCATGCCCTCCATAATGATCTCGCTATAGGAGCAGTTAAGTTCACCGTTATGTTTTAATTCGCGGGAGTTTACGAAACGGAAACGGCCCTCTTCCAGGGCCAAAAGGTGGTATATGGCATCCTCTCCGGAAAGATAAGGTCCTGCGTTTGCCCAGACGACACGGCCTTCCTCGAAATGCATCTCTCCATCTTCCTTGCCGCTTTTAACGGTAAGAATGCCACTGGTCTTTGCAAGACCCCACATCTGAATGAGGTCTACAAGATTGCTTTCGCTTGGGCCAAAAAAACCTTCTGCAGACATTTTCCCTCCCCCACCGTAATTGTTGCCGTGAGGATTAGTTAACACGGTATAAACTTATCGTCATTCAGACAATAATCCCCTATTTATACCTAACTAACAGATGTTACTAAAATCGACAATCTATTACAAGAAAAAAATGTCTGGAAAATTAAATGGATAGACCGAAATGGTGATGTGCTTCAGAAGTCAGTGCGGAGAAAAATGCATGAAGTTATTGGCTAAGCCAAAATGGCTTGGCCAATAACCTTAAACGATATCAAGCCAACGGCTATAGGTGTCGTTTTTTCCCTTTACTATGTCAAAGAAAAGAGTTTGTATTTTTTCTGTTATTGGACCGGGCCGTCCCTGACCTATTACCCTATCATCAACTTCTCTAATAGGTGTTATCTCCGCGGCGGTACCGGTAAAAAATGCCTCATCGGCTATGTAGAGCTCATCGCGCGTAAAGCGCTCTTCACGAACCTCAATACCACTATCCTTTGCAAGCTCTATGACGGTTGCCCTTGTTATCCCGTCCAGAATACTTGTTAAAGGTGTTGTCTTGAGTACACCGTTACGATAGATAAAGATATTAGCTCCGCTCGCTTCAGATACATAGCCCTCGGTATCAAGCATTATTGCCTCATCATAGCCTGCCTTTACGACCTCACGCTTGGCGAGTATTGAGTTAACATAATAACCACAGGCCTTGGCCTTTGTCATACTAACATTGACATGATGACGAGTAAATGAAGAAACCTTTGCCCTTATGCCGTTCTTTATTCCATCGTCGCCAAGATATGCGCCCCACTCCCATGTGGCTATCGCCACACGTGTAGGATTACCCTTGGGATAAAGCCCCATTGATCCGTCACCCAGAAAAACAATGGGCCGTATATAGCCCTCTTCAAGCTTGTTTGCCTTAAGTGTTTCTTTGATGGCCGCGTTTATATCATCCTCGGAAAAAGGCATCTCCATCTGAAGGATATGCGCGCTTTGAAAAAATCTTTTCGTATGTTCCTTTAAACGAAAAATAGCACTTTTGCCATCGTCGCATTTATAGCACCTTATTCCCTCAAAGGCTCCAAGTCCATAATGAAGCGAATGCGTTAGTATGTGCACATTCGCATCATTCCAGTCAACAAGCGCTCCATCAAGCCATATCTTATCTGCTTTATTCACCTTAAACCTACTCCTCGTTCCTTGATCTCTTATTGTTTAATTTTTGTTGCCAAGCCTCAGAGCCGTATCAGACGGTTCTTTTGTGTTTATGCTCAGACTTTGTGTGGCTACGACCTCGTAACCGTTGTCTGTATTATTAAGGTAGGTAACCAAGTTCTCTGTGCCGACAACCCGGCTTACCGTAACCATGCCGCCCGCCATTAATATTGTATGGTCTTTTGCGCTCTCCGCTGTTATAAGCTCAAGCCTTTTAAGTTCTTTAAAAAGCTCTTCCCGTTTTTTATCAAACTCTGTGCTACCAATAAATAAAACCTCTTCCTCCACCACCATGGGTGTTTCTCCGAGTTTTACCTGCTTAGTGATCTTAAGCACATCCTCATTTAGAAGGACCGTACAACCTCTGCTGTCACGCGGTCTTTCAAGCCTTGGCGGATCATCCGTTCCGTGAAGCCAAATCCCGGAGCCGCTCTTTTTGTTGGCCCTATCGACCGGGTTTGGATAGTCGGTTACAAGGGCAAGCACACCATACTTTGACGGAAGGTCCTTACCTTCGATAACCTTATTAAAAAAATAAACGCCTTCAGGTGTTTTTAAGTCACCTCTTTTTTGCTTATCCCCTTTAGCCTGCCCGCTTGTTATGTTAAAACGCTCAAAGCCCTTTGTTGAATAAAGGTACAGCGTGTGGGAACCTTTGTCGACAAGTAAAAGTTCGCTTCCCTCTTGAAGGCTTATAACAGAAGCGGGAAGTATTAACTCCTCTGCTTCGCTTGCTTCTGCCCTGGCGGTTATATCTATATCACCGCCATTGCCAAAAACTATAAAAAGCACCAGGACTACACAAAGTGCTGCGGCACCAAAAACCTTATCAAAAGTTATAACCAATTTTTAAAAAAGCCAGCTACTCTGCCCCTGCATTAACAACAGGCTTGAGCTCGGCAGGTCTTTTCTCCATGGCGCATGTACCGTCAAATACAACACCTTCACCAATAATAAGGGTTGGTGATTTTATATCCCCCTCTATCTTGGCAGGACTTATAAGTTCAACCTTCTTCTTAGCGTTTATCGTTCCCTTTATTTCACCCGAGATAACGGCCGTATCGACATTGATCTCTCCGTCTACCTTGGCGCCCTCGCCGACAAGAAGAATGCCGGATGAGTTAACCTCTCCGCTGAACTCTCCGTCTATCCTTACGCTTCCCTCAAAGCTAAGCTTGCCCACAACCTTCATGCCTTTTCCAATAAAACCGTTAAGGTCGTCTACCTCTGTTACCCTATCCATCTCTTTTTTATTGAACATCTTAACTTACCTCCTTAAGGTTAAAGCTATCCAACGGACCTTAACATATCAAGTATCCGCTCTCTCTCGTCATTGGTATAGTAATCTATCTCTATCTTTCCCTTACCCGCTCTGTCCATAACACTTATCTTGGTGCCGAAGATCCTCCGAAGCTCTTCCTCTACAGGCTTTATGTGTTCCCTTGATAATTTAGTTGTAGTGGTTTTTTCTTTTGCTCCGGAAACCTCTAAAGAAAGTTTTTCCGCCTCTCGCACACTCAAACCTTTCTTTAGGATCTTTATTAAAAGCTCCCTTTGCTTTGCGTGTGTATCGAGAGAAAGTATGGCCTTTGCGTGACCCATTGTAATATTATTATTAGCTACCTCTTTTTTTACCTCAACAGGCAGCTTTAAAAGCCTTAAGTAATTAGCAACGGTGGCTCTTTGTTTACCAACCTTTTTAGCGACCCCTTCTTGGCTTAATCCAAAATCCATCAAACTTTTATAAGCCTCTGCTTCTTCTATTGCGTTAAGGTCTTCACGCTGTACGTTCTCAACTATCGCAAGCTCAAGTGTTTGCTTATCGCTTACGTTAAGAACAACTATAGGTACTTGCTTGAGCTCGGCAAGGCGCGCGGCCCTTAAACGTCTTTCGCCGGCAATAAGCTCAAAGCCGTCTTTTATTTTTCTTACAACAAGCGGCTCAATTATGCCGTTCTCCTTAATAGACGCGGCAAGCTCACCCAGGGCTTCTTCATTGAAGGTTTTGCGCGGCTGCGTTTTGCCGGCATGCAGCCTGGAAACATCACAGAAAAAGAACTCCCCCTCATGAGAGAGCTTGCTCTTCTCCTCCTTTGTTGGGGTTCTTACCCCCGCGTCCCCGATAAGAGCCTTTAGGCCTCTTCCGAGTACTTTTTTCTTTTTTTCTTTCGTAACCATTTGATTTTATTGAAGAATTTATTCCTTTGCTAGTTTAACGGCGCTTCCATCCCTTTTGCACAAAATTCTTGAGCAAACTCAAGGTAGCTGGAGGCACCTTTTGAGTTAACATCATATAAAATAACAGGTTTTCCAAAGCTAGGGCTTTCGCTCAGCCGCACATTTCTCGGAATAACGGTCGTAAATGCTTTTTGACCAAAATGAGAGCGTATCTCGTCAGCTACCTGATGAGAAAGATTATTCCTCGCGTCAAACATCGTTAGGAGCACCCCTTCAACCTCAAGCTCGGGGTTTAAGCTTGCCCGTATAAGATCTATTGTTCTAAGCATCGAGCTTATACCCTCAAGAGCATAGTACTCACACTGAAGCGGTATAAGCACACTATCACTGGCTGTAAGCGCGTTCACTGTCAAAAGGCTCAACGACGGCGGACAATCAATAAGCACATAATCAAAGTCATCTTTAATGGTACTTATTACTTCCTTTAATTTTGTATCCCTGCCAGGGTCATCAACAAGCTCTACCTCGGCGCCAATAAGATCTACCGTTGATGGTACGACCTTAAGGCTCGGTATGGCTGTGTCGCGAATGGCCTCACGAATATCAACTTCTCCGATAATGGCCTCGTAAATCCCTGTTTTTTCTTCTTCTTTATTAAGCCCCGAGCCGCTTGTGGCATTTCCCTGCGGATCAAAGTCAATTAAAAGCACTTTTTTCTCCGCAACCGCCAACGACGCGGCAAGGTTCACAGCGGTTGTGGTCTTTCCAACCCCGCCCTTTTGATTTGCTATTGAGATAACTTTTCCCATCTTCTTCTCCCTATCAAGCCTTGCATTAGTAAAACACTGAAAAGTTTATCACAGTAAGACAAAGAAGCAAAGGTTTTTTTGGCCTTTACACCGCCTTATTGCTTAAACGCTCTGAGCGGATGTTCCACGTGGAACATCCTAAAAGACACCCTACCCATTGTTCCACGTGGAACAATCAGCGACTCCTTACAACAAGCGTGGCTTTTCGCAGAGAACCCGGCACCTCCACATCAGTAACGTCATAGCGAACGGATGTTTTCTCAAGCTCTTCCATAAGCGCCCCCGTGACCGGACCCTTAAGTGCTATTACCTTTCCGCCCTTTTTAACATAATCCTTTGAAGCCTTATAAAAATCATCCAGAACGGCGAATGCTCTGGAAACGGTGCAGTCAAAGACCCTGCCCAATTTTTCTTTTGTAGAGTCATCCTCGACCCTGCCTGCCTCTATGGTTACACCCTCAAGTCCGCATTTTCTGACAACGTCCTTTATGAAATGGGTTTTCTTCTCGACCGAGTCCAAAAGGGTCACCTCAAGGCTCGGTTCAACGATCTTTAGAACAAGCCCCGGAAAGCCGGCTCCCGTGCCTATATCCAGAACCTTATCTCCCGGTTTTATGGACTTTAAGGGGATCATAGAGTCTATAAAGTGGCGTACCACAGTGTCTTCACCCTTAACACTGGTCAGGTTTATAGCCTTGTTCCATTTTTCAAGCTCTTCCATATAGATCGAAAACTGCTCTATCATTTTATCTGTCAGCTCTACCCCAAACAATTTAGCTCCTTCAACAAGCTGACTTTTTTCTGCGCTATCCATTTATCGTGCCTCCTTCTTGTTTTTTTAATATTACCATGAGCATACTTATGGCGGCCGGTGTTACGCCGGGAATTCTACCTGCCTGGGCTATACAGAGCGGCCGCACGTTTGATAGCTTTTCAACAACCTCACGAGAAAGCCCCGGCACCCCATCAAATGAAAAACCATCCGGAATAAGCGTTTCCTCTGTTTTTTTGTGTCTTCCTATCTCCTCCAGCTGCCTGGCAATGTAGCCTTCATACTTTACCTCAATCTCTATGGAGTTTGCAACCTCATCGCTAAATATCATATTATCGTAGCCAAGCTCCTCTGCCAACTCAATAATTTTTCCGATACTTGCCTCCGGTCGCCTCAAAAGCTCCTTTAAGGTTGTCTGCTTCTTTACCGTCCCAAGCCCCTTTGCCTCTACCTTCTCACAGAATTTTTTTGTAGGCAGCACCTTTAAAGAGGCGAGCCTCTCTATGCCTTCTTCTATGCTTTTCTTTTTTTGAAGATACTTTTCATAGACCTCATCATCTATTAGCCCGCAAGCATAAGCCCTGTCTCTTAGCCGCCTATCGGCATTATCCTCACGCAGAAGTAGCCTGTACTCAGCCCGCGAGGTAAAGAGCCTATATGGCTCTTTAGTGCCCTTTGTCACAAGGTCGTCAATGAGCACACCTATATAGGCATCCGATCTCTTAAGTATCAGAGGGGGCTTGCCGAGTAACTTAAGCCCGGCATTTGCTCCGGCAATAAGACCCTGGCTAGCGGCCTCCTCGTAACCGGAGGTGCCGTTTATCTGACCCGCTGTGTAGAGGCCGCTGACCTTCTTTGTTTCAAGGGTTGGGGACAACTCCACGGGGTCTACATAGTCATACTCAACGGCATATCCGTAACAAACCACCTCGACTTCTTCTAACCCCTTAATACTTCTAAGGAATTTTAACTGAACATCCTCCGGCATGCTTGTCGAGAGGCCATTGGGATATATATGGTCTGTTGTAAGGCTCTCGGGCTCGATAAATATCTGGTGACGTAACCTATCGGGAAATTTAACTATTTTATCCTCTATTGAGGGGCAATACCTTGGTCCTATCCCCTTTATCTTTCCGCTGTAAAGAGGGGAGCGCTCCATATTTTCGCTTATAATACGGTGAGTTAACTCATTTGTATAGGTTATGTGGCAACTTGTCTGCTCCCTTTCAATTGGCTGGCTTACAAAAGAAAAGGGTTTTATTGGTTGATCTCCCGCCTGCTCCTCCATTTTACTAAAATCAATTGTAGATCTTTTTAGCCTTGCCGGCGTTCCGGTTTTGAGCCTACCGAGCGTAAGTCCTAGATCTTTAAGACTTTTTGATAGATCTCCGCCATCCCTCTCTCCGACCCTGCCCCCGGCTGTAGTTTTATCACCGGTATGCATGAGAGCACTTAAAAAAGTGCCGGTTGTAACAATAACAGCTCTGGAATACAACTTAATGTCGTTTTCGAGGAGTAAACCAACAACTTCAGGCACTTTATCGTGCGTTTCAGTTAAAATTGAAGCTGCTACACCCTCAACAACCTCAATATTGGGGTCTCCTAAAATAACATCTCTCATGTAGGCGCTATAAGCGTGTCGATCAGCCTGCGCCCGCGAACTTCTAACGGCAGGACCTTTGCTCTGGTTAAGGGTACGGAACTGTATGGCTGTGGCATCTATGGCTTGTGCCATCATCCCTCCAAGTGCGTCGATCTCCTTTACCAGATGACCCTTGGCAACGCCACCTATCGCAGGGTTGCAGGACATCTCCCCGATCGTCGCGGTAGAGATGGTAAGAACGCAACATCTTTGGCCAAGCCTGGAGGCGGCAAGCGCAGCCTCAATGCCTGCATGGCCCGCGCCAACTACAATTATGTCATATTTATTGTTTGTGCTCTTCACTATCATCTCTCCTGAGGTAATGGAAAGTCTTTATTTTATATTACAATGGCTTGAGATGTCAAACCACACATTAATAAATATCGATCGATACACAATATTTTGCTTTGACAAAAACGAAAAATATTGTATACTTCTTAGCTCATGACTAAAAAAATTACAAAGAAAAAGCCTGTTAGCGGCGCAAAGAAGCCGGCTGTTAAGAAAAAAACCTCTACGGCCGCAAAAACGAAATCAACAGGCGTTAAAAAGAAAACCACCGTAAGCAAAAAAGCTGTAGCGCGGAAGTCTGCTCCAAAAAAAGCGGCACCTAAAAAGATGACCGTTAAAAAAGCAGTGTCTACACCATCCAACATCAGCCAGCAAAAACCCCTTGGCAAAGCCGCCTTCATAAAACAGCTTAAGAGTAAACTGCTTGAAGATAAAAAGCGTATCCTCGGAGAGCTGTCAAACAAGATCAAGAACGAAAGCACTGAAGGCAAGTTCGAAATGGGCGATATATATGATATAGCAAGCAGTGAAAGAGAGCGGGAGCTGACACTGACGCTTGGGGACAGGGAGCGCAATCGACTAATCGAGATAGAAGAGGCGCTTGAGCACCTTGCGGACAAAGACTACGGACATTGTGATGACTGCGGTGAACCGATCGGTCAAAGCAGGCTCATGGCACTTCCTTTCACAAACCTCTGTGTTGACTGTAAGAGCAAATCCGAAAGAACCGGGGGCGCCGCCAGAAGAGAAGAGACCCCTGTCGGCATGCTGGACAAATCAGAGGCAGATGACGAAGAGTTTTGAGCACCATAAATACTACGCATTAATACAACCCCGCCGCACCCACTAAACACTCAAACAGGAATAACAAATGGAGAGCAGTAAAAAGCCCTACGTCACCGCTCACAGCGAACATTCAAACCGCAAACAAATAACCATTTACATTGTCATTGCCACTGTCTTGCTTATCTGTGGCGGCTACCTTATCTCCCTTGATCTAAGAAAAGACAACAATTCCGCCACATCCAGCAAGATCCTCATGGGAACCCTCGTACAGATTGCCGTGGGCACGGAGAAGCTAAGCGAGGCGGAGGCTCGCGAGGTTGCCGAAAAAGCATTTCTGGAAATAGAGCGTCTTGAAAACATCCTGAGTAGCTACAAAAAAGAGAGTGATGTATCCAGGATAAACTCTGGCGTTAAAGAGGTCTTGGTTAGCAAAGAAACCATGGAGGTCTTAAAAGTAGCGCTCAGGATCGCGGAACTTTCAGGAGGAGCCTTTGACCCAAGTGCCGGCCCTCTAATAAAGCTCTGGAACATAAACAGTGATGAAGAAAAAACCCCGCCTACCGAGAGCGAGATCAAAGAAGGCAAGAAAAACATAGGATATAAGAAGATCACGGTAAATGAAGAAAAAGGCACCGTCTCCATGGAAAAAGGCATGAGGTTGAACCTCGGTGGCGTGGCAAAAGGATACATCGTTAAGAGGGCACTTGAGGTCTTAAAAGCAAACGATGTAGACTGGGCGATAATAAAAGCCGGTGGAGACATGACCCTTTATAAAGACCCAACACATGCGGAGCCGTTTACCGTTGGGGTTCAGGACCCGAGAAGCAAAAGAGGAATAACAGGCACCATACTAATAGACGGAGGGGCTGTTGCCTCCTCGGGTGACTACGAAAGATTCTTTGAGCTCGAGGGCAAAAGATACCATCACATAATAGACCCGGCAACAGGCTACCCGGCTTTAGGCACTATGGGGGTAACCATTATAAGCAGTGACCCGACACTTGCTGACGCTGTGAGCACGGCTGTTTTTGTCCTTGGAGCAAAAAAAAGCATAAAACTAATTGAAAGATTAGACAAGGTAGAGGGCTTGGTTATTGACGATAAAAAAAAGGTTCACCTCTCAAGCGGGTTAAAAGAAAAGTACACACCATACGGTGTAGAGAAAAAGAAATAAGAAAAGATACCAGTCGCTTTACTTCCTAAAATATTCCTTTTGATAAAACCGCACGGCTTTATTATGTTCCGCCAAGTTCTTTGAGAACTTATGGGTTCCATCATTCTTCGAGACAAAGTACAGATAGTTCTCATTTGCGGGACGATACGCGGCTATTAATGCGTCCTTACCGGGGTTAGCCACAGGACCCGGGGGCAACCCATAGATCACATAGGTATTATAAGCTGTCTTTTCCTTAAGATCCTTTCTGGTGAGGTTCCCGTTGAACTCTCTGATACGCATAATGCCGTAAATTATCGTCGGGTCGCTTTGAAGCCTGTAGCCCTTTAAAAGTCTATTATGGAAAACCGAGGAGATGAGCGCCATCTCCTCAACCACACCCGTCTCCTTCTGAACAATAGATGCAAGCGTTACTATATCGCCTATGGTAAAGCCGCGCGGCAGCTCGAGGTAGCGTAGCTCCTTATCGTAGATCTCGTTAAAGCGTGAGACCAGTATCCTGAGAATTTCCTCTACCGAAACACCATAATTAAAGTCATATGTATCTGGAAAAAGAAATCCTTCAAGGGTGCCGCCTTCCACGCCAAGCCCCTTTGAGAAAATTGGGTCCATCGCGAGGTTTATGAACTTCTTGCTCCCTTGCTCATCAAGTAATTTTTTATTTAAGAGCAGCGCCGCCATATCCCATATCGTATAACCCTCGGGAAAGGTTACACGATGTTTCTTTGTTTTTCCGCTTACCAGAACATTTAATATCTCAACCGGTGTCATGGAGGAGCTGAGGTCGTAAGCACCGACCTTTAACTTTGAATGGGCGCCCTTGATCAGGCCTGCGAGCTTAAAACCTTTTTTGTCATTAATAACACCTTTTTTAAAGAGCCTCTGCGTTATCGTTGAAAACGCGTCCCCGCGTTCAATCATAACAATAACAGGGGCCCCTGCCGGGTCTGCCGGAAGGTACATGAGTTTATGAAGATGCATGACCAAAAGGATCGCAATGGTTGTGGTCAGCAAAAATATTTTTTCTATTGTTTTACGCTTGATCATTTTTTATATAGTCGAGATATCCCTGAAGTATAAACGAAGCTGAAAGTTTATCCACCGAGTTCTTTCTTTTTTTCCTGCTTACATCCGCGTCAATAAGAACCCTTGTAACAGCCTTTGTCGAAAAGCGCTCATCCCAGGTGGTAACATGAAGGCCGCACCTTGTCTCGAGTACTTCCTTAAATTTTAGAACATCCTTTGCCATGGAGCCCTCATTGCCATCCTCCAGAAGCGGCAGACCAATAACGATCCTGTTGACCTCTTTTTCTTTTACGATCTCAAAGATCTCGTCTACGGCGCTGTTTGTTGAGCGCCGTTCTATTTGTATATACGGCTCTGCTATAATACCGCTATCGTCACTTAAGGCGATGCCGATCCTTTTCTTCCCAAGGTCTATTCCCAGATACTTCACTTTGGTATTATATCATCACGTATAAAGTTTCGCAACGAGGCCGTATGTGTGCTTGACACTCACAACTACTTCTTATATTATTTTACTGGCAGCAGAGCTGCACAGGGGCGGTTAACTCAGCGGTAGAGTGTCACCTTCACACGGTGGAAGCCACTGGTTCGAACCCAGTACCGCCCACCATTTTCCCATATCTTTTATACCCCCAAACAAAAAAAGAGATTTGCCCGAATAGCTTCTTAAGTGATATATTAATAATAATGAAAGAACATAATGTCATAGAGCTTATAGATATGGACCCGGCCGCGGCGGAAGAGAAGCTGAGTGCTTTGGGGGTATTTGATCCCGACTCAACGCTTAAGAGCCTTAAAAGACTAAAAAACAGAGTAAACGAGAATATATTAAAATATGTATTTGAGCTATCCGTAACATCACCCGAGGCTACCTCAGCGCTTACCAACTTTGAACACGCACTTGATGGGGTCAACGGCGAGGAGCTTCAAAACATTATTCAAAATAAAGAACAAAGGGCCGTGCTATTTCTTATCCTTGGCTCATCCAACTACCTCTCAACCCAGATCACAAAAAATAAAGGGACCCTAAAATACCTTTTTATTGAAGACGCCTTGCATAAAAGCGTTACTTACGATGAGCACCTGCGTTCGCTCCAAGTGCTTATAAAGCAAGACGACACGAGCGAGAAAGCCTCAAAGGAACTTAGGCAATATCGACACAAAGAGTATCTCCGTATCGGCGCTCGCGACCTGACAAAGAGAAGCAACACACGAGAAACAGTAGGTGAGGTCTCGGCCCTGGCAGATGCCTGCCTTGAAAGAGCTTTCGAGTTCTCCCTTCACAAGAACAAGGAAAGGTACGGCACCCCCTACTATAAGGACCTGGACGGGAACAAAAAAGAAGGGCACTTCACGGTGCTTGGACTTGGAAAACTCGGAGGCAGGGAGCTGAACTACTCATCCGACATTGACCTTATATATATATGTAAAGGAGCGGAAGGAGAAACCTCGGGCAAGGACCCTTCGGGTACGGGCAAAATAGACAACCACTCGTTCTTCAAACGTTTGGCCGAGTTATTTACAAAACTTATAAACGAAACAACCGAAGTTGGAAATGTTTTTCGGGTGGACCTTGAACTGCGCCCGGAGGGCAAAAGCGGAAACCTCGTAAACTCGATCCAGTCACTTGAGATCTACTATGAAAGCTGGGGCCAGAGCTGGGAAAGAAGCGCCATGATAAAGGCCCGAGCTGTTGCCGGCAGCAAGGAGCTGGGAGAAGAGTTCCATAAAATGATAACGCCCTTTGTCTTCAGGCGCTACCTGGATTTTACAGCCATTGAAGAACTTAAGAAAATGAAGGAAAAGATCGATGTTTACCAAAAGCAGATAAAACCGGATACCGTGGATGTAAAGCTCGGACGTGGGGGGATCAGGGAGATAGAGTTCTTTGTGCAGGTTCTCCAGATCATCCACGGCGGAAAGAATAAAGATCTCAGGATGCGCGGCACAATGGAGGCGATAAAGAAACTCACCGCTGCCGGATTAATATCAAAGGAAGATGAGCTGGTTTTTAATCAGAGTTACTGTTTTCTTCGAGACCTTGAGCACCGGCTCCAGATCATAGAAGCCAGACAGACCCAGGCCTTGCCGGTTAAGGATAAAGACATGGCACGCATAGCAAAGATGATGGGTTTTAGCGAAGAAAAAGGCTGCACAAATAGATTTCTAAAACGATATAAAGAGATAACTGAGAACGTGCACTCGATTTACCACTCTCTTTTCTATGAAAGCGAAGAAGAGCTCAAGGGAGAATCAACCAAAGAACTGATGGATCTTCTTAGCGAAGACTTTCCGGACGAAGAGGCATTTAAGGTACTAGACAAGATGCGTGTTTTTGAAGAAAAAGAAGCGGTGCTCACGTCGATACGTGCGATTTCAAAGATGAAGTATAAAAGAATATCCGAAACTGCACGGATGGCAATAGAAAAGCTCTCTCCGCTCATCATTTCTTCCTGCATCATATCACCGATACCGCGAATGGCCTTAAATAATTTTTCAAAGTTTATCTCTTCCACCGGCGGCAGGACCGGTATCTACTCCATGCTCAAAGAAAACCCGGAGCTTGTGAGGTTCCTATCAAAGATATTCGGCTCAAGCGACTTCCTGTCTCAAACCCTGATAGAAAGCCCGGAGGGACTGGACCTGCTCCTGACCGAAGAGATCGAAACCCCGGTTAAGAATAAAGATGTAATGAGCAAAGAGCTTGAGAAAAAAATGAAGGGCGCCGAAAACTATGAGGACAAATTAAATATTCTAAGACAGTACAAGAACCTTGAGACCTTCCGCATCGGCTCCTGCGACCTGATGGGAAGCATAAACGTTTTTACGATAACAGAGCAAATGACAGCTCTTGCCGAGACCTGTTTAGAGCAAGCGCTCTTTGCTGCAAGGGAAGAGCTTAAGGAAAAATACGGTGAGCCGGAGGAGAAAGGTTTTTTCATAGTAGGTCTTGGAAAGCTCGGAGGCGGAGAGCTCTTATACGGCTCAGACCTTGATATTGCCTTTATTTATGATAAGGAAGGCGGCAGCACGAAAGGGGGCAAAAAAGAGATAGTCGACCACGAATATTATGCCCTGCTTGCGCAAAAAATAATAAGCACCCTAAGTGTAAGAACGAGGAATGGAACGGCTTACGAGGTTGACGCGAGGCTTAGGCCTTCTGGTAGCGCCGGAGCGCTTGTCGTATCCAGCGAGGCTTTTCTAAGATATCACAGGAAAAGCTCTGAGATCTGGGAGCGTCAAGCAATGACACGCGCAAGGTTTGTCTCGGGCGACAAGCTTCTCGGTGAAAGGGTCTTAAAAGAACTACAAGAAATTATATATGAAAAAGGCTTAGGAACAGATGAAAAGGCAGAGCTTTTAAGGATAAGAGACAGGATGGAAAAAGAGATCGCAAAGGAAGGGCCGCAGAGAATTGATATAAAAACAGGACGGGGAGGGATAGTTGATATAGAGTTCATGGCCCAAGCGCTCTTACTCATGAATGGAAAAGAAAAGCCGAAGATAAGAAGGCAAAACACAGGCCAGGCGATAAAAGAGTTGGTAAAAGAGAATATCATAGAAGAAAGTGATGGTAAGTTGCTGATAGACTCCTACGAATTTCTGAGAAAACTTGAGAGCGGATTAAGAATGGTTGACAATAACGCAAAAAGCGTTATTTCACTGGATAAAGCGGGCGGAGAAGGGCACTTTACCCACCTTTCCAGGTTATCCGGCATTGAAAGCGCTGACAAGGCAAAGAGCGCAGGAGAGATACTTTTAGAT